>RFUP01000027.1 GCA_009922885.1 Paracoccaceae bacterium | reverse complement strand
CGTATAATTGTGGTATGGACATCAGCGAATTAAAAAAACAAGCAGACTTATCTTACGACATCACAGTAGCGAAACGCAACGCCCTGGAGAAATGTCATTCTAGACAGATAGTGGTCTACAGCGAACACATGTCGAACGTGAAAGTGATCTACCCGCACGACCCGCTGTGTCCAGCGTTGAACTGCATTGACAGTGGCTGTGGGGGCTGCTGCCGCTGCGACCTGATCGCAAAAGTGCGGCATGACACTGTGGCCGCTGCCGCCGCCTCGGAGGCCAGCGTCAAGCGCTCGATCTCGCCGATCTGCCGATCCAGCACCGCGAAAAGCGCCTTGCCCTCGCCCGCGCGCGCCTCTTGGAAGGCCTTCAAAAGCGCCGGAACCTCTGCCATCAGCGCCTTCAATAGCGCCTCTGTGTCGGCCTCGGCTTCACCCGCCTCAAACACGCCCCGCACCGCCAGCACATCCGCCGCCGTCGCACGCCCCAGGGCCAGATGCTGCGCCCCCGCCACATCTTCCACCCGCGCCATCGCGGTCAGAACGGCTTGCAACATCTCTTCGTTCAGCGAAAAGCCCACCGACCCCGCCTCGCGCGACAGGCGCAGCGACAAGGAAACCGATCCCCGCGTCACAGCCTTTCCAAAAGCCGCCCGCAATCCAGCCTCCAAGCCCTCGATCCAATCCGGCACTCTCAGCCGCAGATCCAGCCCCTTGGAATTCACGCTCCGCAAATCCCACACCCAGCTAAAGCCGCATCCTTCGCCGCGCGCACTGGCAAATCCCGTCATCGATGTGAGCATGAGTACCTTCCTTGCATTGCCCCAGCCCTATGAGAAGCCGCGCCAGCGCGCAAGCACCGACCCTATCCGGAGGGTCAGGGTTAACCAATTGTTAGCTTTCCCCCTCACCATCCCCGCGTTTCATGCAAAAACGACCCCATCGAGCGCTTCCAGCCAACGAGGCAGACCATGTCCCTAGATTCGCAGGATTTCGAAGGCGTCATTCCGTTCATGCAGCCGCTGAACGGTCTCGATCTGCCCCGCACCGGTCGCCAACTCGCCGCTCAAGTCCACGCCTATTGGGCCAGCCTCAAAGGCAACCGCAGTGCTCCCCTTCGCACCGAATTGAACCCCTGCGCGCTCGATGCCGCCCTGCCCTGGCTCCTCGTCGCCGAACGCATCGCCCCCGGTCACGCCCGCCTCCGCGTCGCAGGCTCCGCCCTTTCCAATCTCCTCGGCATGGAAGTCCGCGGCATGCCCGGCACGATCTTCATCGAACCCGAAAGCCGCCGCACCTTCATGGATACCGTCGAGCGCGTGTTTACAACCGCCGCCGTAGCCGAAGTTTCCCTCATTTCCACCGCCAGCTACGGCCGCCCGAAACTCGGAGGCCACCTCACCCTCTGGCCCCTCGCCTCCAGCCCCGAAACCACGGACCGCCTTTTGGGCTTCCTCTATGCACCCGGCGGTTACGGCACGGCACCGCGCCGCTTCTCCATGGGCACACCGTGTTTCAGCACCGATCTGCGCCCACCCGTGGCCCTCGCCACCTCTTCTGATGCCCCAAACGAAAAGCGGCCGCCCGTGCGGGGCGGCCACCTTCGGGTCATCAAGTAAAGCGCCGTTACACCGCCGCCGCCTGCCGCTCCAGCCGCAGGTTCGAAAGCTCTTCCGCCACGAGGAACGCCAGTTCCAGCGACTGCGAGGCATTCAGGCGCGGATCGCAAGCGGTGTGGTAGCGATCCGAGAGATCCTCATCCGAGACCGCATGAACCCCGCCCGTGCACTCCGTCACATCCTGGCCCGTCATCTCGAAATGCACACCGCCCGGGATCGTGCCCTCGGCCTTATGCACACCGAAGAACTCGCGCACTTCGCGCAGCACGGAATCGAAGGGCCGCGTCTTGTAGCCCGAGGACGATTTGATGGTGTTGCCATGCATCGGATCACACACCCACACCACATTCGCGCCCTCTTCACGCACGGCTTTCACGAGGCGCGGCAGATGCTCGCCCACCTTGCCCGCCCCGAAACGCGCGATCAGCGTCAGCTTGCCCGCTTCATTCTCGGGGTTGAGCTTCTTCATCAGCACTTTCAGATCATCCGCCGTCGTCGTCGGGCCGCACTTCAACCCGATCGGGTTCAAGACACCTCGGCAGAATTCCACATGCGCGCCATCGGGCTGGCGGGTGCGATCTCCGATCCAGATCATATGGCCCGAACCTGCCAGCCATTTGCCGGAGGTCGAGTCATTCCGGCACAGCGCCTCTTCGTATTCCAAGAGAAGCGCCTCGTGCGAGGTGTAGAAATCCACCGTCTGCAACTCGTGGCGCGCCGCGCTATCAAGCCCGGCCGCTTTCATGAAATCGAGCGTGTCGGAAATCCGCGCCGCCATATCGCGGAAGCGGCTCGCCTTCTCGCTCTCGGTGAAGCCCAGCGTCCAGCTGTGCACCTGATGCACATCGGCATAGCCGCCCGTCGAGAAGGCGCGCAGCAGGTTCAGCGTGGCCGCCGCCTGCAGATAGGCCTGCAGCATTTTCTCGGGGCGCGGAATACGCGCCTCCAGCGTCGGTTCCAATTCGTTGATGATATCACCGCGGTAAGACGGCAATTCCAGCCCGTTCACCACTTCGGTCGGAGCCGAACGCGGCTTGGCAAACTGGCCCGCCATGCGGCCCACTTTCACCACTGGCACTTTCGCGCCATAGGTCAGCACCATCGCCATCTGCAACATCACCTTGAAGGTGTCACGGATCGCATTGGCGCTGAATTGATCGAACGCCTCGGCGCAGTCACCGCCCTGCAACAAGAACGCCTCCCCGCGCGACGCCGCTCCCAAAGCCTTCTTCAGCTTCCGGGCCTCGCCAGCAAAGACCAGCGGGGGATATTTCGACAGTTGCGCTTCCACAGAGGTCAACGCGGCTGCGTCCGGATAGTCAGGCATCTGAATCCGGGGCTTGTTGCGCCAGTTCGATTTCTGCCATTCGGTCATGATAGTCCCCTTCGTCTAAGGCTCGGAAGCCCCCCTATACTGCGGGAACAGGGAAAGAACCAGTTCGGAAATAGTCACAACTCAATCACGCCATATCGCGTCGCTTTCGGATACTGGCTCTTGCGGCGGCGTGGTGAAACGGGCATTTCTTCAAAAACACGGGTGGACCGGAGGAGCGCCATGAAGCCTGCCACAAATACCTCTGCAATTGGTCGCGCGAAGTCATCCGTGCCTCGGCGCTTTGTTTTTGTGCTCCTCGATAACTTCACTTTGCTGAGTTTCGCCTCTGCCTTGGAATGCCTGCGCATCGCCAACCGCATGCTCGACGAGAAAGTCTACAGCTGGATGCTCATCGGCGAAGGCGGCAATACCGTCTCTTGCTCTGCGGGCACCGAATTCAAACTCGACGCCGATCTCATCGAGCTTGAACGCGAGGATACGATCCTCGTCTGCGGCGGCATCAACGTGGCCAAATCCACGTCGAAGAAACTCATGAGCTGGCTCCGCCGAGAAGCCCGCAAAGGCATGCCGCTCGGCGGCCTCTGCACAGCCGCCTATTCGCTCGCCAAAGCCGGTCTCCTGGATGGCAAACGCGCCACCATCCACTGGGAGAATCAGGACAGCTTCATCGAGGAATTCGAAGAGGTCCGCCTCACGAAATCCGTCTTCGTCGTCGACGGCAACCGCCTCTCCACCGCAGGCGGCACCTCCTCGATCGACCTCATGCTGAAACTCATCGCCGATGATCACGGCGAAGACACCGCCAATCTCGTGGCCGATCAGCTGATCTACAACTCGATCCGCACCGACCAGGACACCCAGCGTCTCTCCGTGCCCACCCGCATCGGCGTGCGCCACCCGAAACTGAGCCAGGTGATCCAGAAAATGGAAGGCGCCATCGAAGAGCCGATCAGCCCGGCGGCGCTGGCCAAGGAAGTCGGCATGTCCACCCGCCAACTCGAACGCCTGTTTCGCCGCTATCTCAACCGCTCGCCCAAACGCTACTATATGGAATTGCGCCTGCAAAAGGCCCGCAACCTCCTGATGCAAACCGACATGAGCGTGATCAACGTGGCTCTGGCCTGCGGCTTCGCGTCACCCTCGCATTTCTCGAAATGCTACCGCGCGCATTACGACACCACCCCCTACCGCGAGCGCGGCAGCCACGCCACCCGCCTCTCGATCTGACGCGCACGCGCCAAATCGCGCCCCGGCTTTCTCTTTTCTAAATATCCCGGGGTCCGGGGCAGCGCCCCGGTCTGCCCATGCCAGAGGCTCAAACCTTTCCCCACCGCGCGCAGCCCTTAACGCGGCGCGCGCGGGCAAACGTCATGCCGCAAGCCATACGCAATCCATACGCAATCCATACGCTTCGGAAATGGCCAATTTCGCAGGTTAACAGGCTGAAACGCCGCGATTAGTTCATCTGCCGTGGTTTCGGCGCCGGGCGCATGTCCTCGGGGTGCACAAAGTCCAACCCGATAGTGTCGCGCAACAGCCGCTCCAGCTCCGAAAGGTAAAGCGCCACCAAAGGCAACTGGCCTTCCTCGGCCCAATCCGGCACCGCGTCGATCAAGCCTGCCACGCTTTCGAGCACCGCATCCGCCAGATCGCTTTCCGGATCCAGCGTCTGCCAATTGTCCCGATCAAGATCGGCCACCAAAGGCCGCAAGGTGCCGTAATGTGGCAAGAGGATGCTCGCGACCCAGCGAAAATCGGCATTATTCAACCCATTGTCGTTCGGGCGCACATACTTCCCGTCAGGATAGCGAATGAAGGGCGCAGGTCCGGCAAACCCGCTCTCCATTGCCGCAACGTCAACGCCCGAACCATGGGTGCGCCCCAGAACGCCCAAAGCGGCTCCAAGGCCGAGCACCGATCCGAATGCCGGATCGAAACCCAGAACCCAACTCACGCCGCCAGCCAAAGCAGCAAAGCCGACAAATGCAGCCCCGCGCCCAAGGTCTTTGCGGTATTTTTCAACGAATTTCCGCATAAAGTTCCTCACGCGCGCCGATCCGGCTGCCTAAGCCCTTCCCCTGCCCGCGTCAACGGTCCCGGCCTTAATGGATTGGCAATAATTACCTCTGCAAACTAACCCGCCCATCCCCGCAGAACAGAATGAAATTCGGATAGCGCAATCACGAAACTCTTTTCTTTCATGAGCACACGAAATAGATTTGTCTCCGGACCTTGAGTTCCAATCAGAACCACCCTTGGGGAGAATACAAATGAAAAAGCTTCTTCTGGCCTCTGCGGCCACCGCTCTACGCCCGGCATGGCCGCTGGTGCCGAACTGGCAATTGCTGAAATCAACGCTGCTGGCGGCGTGATCGACGGCACCATGGTTACCCCGGTGCGCGGCGACTCCACCTGCGTCGACGCAGCCGCCGCAACCGCTGCCGCAGAACGTCTTGTCACCTCCGAAGGCGTCGCCGCCATCATGGGCGCAGACTGCTCCGGCGTGACCGGCGCAATCCTGCAGAACGTCGCGCGTCCGAACGGCATCGCGATGATCTCGCCCTCCGCGACCTCGCCCGCCCTCTCGACCGCTGAAGACGACGGCCTCTTCTTCCGCACCGCCCCCTCTGACGCACGTCAGGGCGTCGTGATGACCGAGATCCTCGCAGAGCGTGGCATCAAGGAAGTCGCCGTCACCTACACCAACAACGACTACGGCAAGGGCCTCGCAGACAGCTTCCAAGCGGCTTTCGAAGCGGCTGGCGGCAAAGTCACCCTTTCGGCTGCACACGAAGACGGCAAAGCTGACTACTCGGCTGAAGTCGGCGCACTCGCAGCCGCTGGCGGCGAAATCCTCGTCGTCGCTGGCTACATCGACCAGGGTGGTTCGGGCGTGATCCGCGCAGCCCTCGATTCCGGCGCCTTCTCGACCTTCATGCTGCCCGACGGCATGGTCGGTGCCGGCCTCGAAGAGCGTTTCGGCGCAGAACTGAACGGCTCCTTCGGTCAGCACCCGGGCACCGACTCGAACGGCGCAGCCGCGTTCCAAGCCGCAGCCGCCGCTGCTGGCTTTGACGGCACCCAAGCCTTCGCACCGGAATCCTACGACGCTGCTGCTCTGATCGCGATGGCGATGCAGGCCGCTGGTTCGACCAATGCGAAAGACTGGGCTTCGAAAGTCATGGACCTCGCCAACGCACCGGGCGAGCCGATCCTTCCGGGTGAACTGGCAAAAGCCATCCAGCTGATCAAAGAAGGCAAAGACATCGACTACGTCGGCGCTTCCGCTGTTGAACTGATCGGCCCCGGCGAATCCGCTGGTAACTACCGCGAGATCGAGTTCAAAGACGGCAAGATCACCACGGTCAAGTACCGCTAATCGGCACTGTCCACACGACCGAGCAGCCCGGAGAAATCCGGGCTGTTCCCATATCTAGAGCGCCGAAACTGGTGCCATGACGGGGAAGCAAAATGATCGTCGTTGACGACCTGCACAAACATTTCGGCGGTTTTCACGCTGTCGACGGTGCCAGCCTTGAAATCCGCAAAGGTAGCATCACCGGACTGATCGGCCCTAACGGTGCCGGAAAAACCACTCTTTTCAACGTGATAGCTGGCGTTCATAAACCAACGTCTGGCCGCGTTATGATGGATGGCGAGGATATCACAGGGCTGGAACCGCACGAGTTGTTCCACAAGGGGCTCTTGCGCACCTTCCAGATCGCCCATGAATTCTCCTCCATGTCTTGCCGCGAGAACCTGATGATGGTGCCCGCAGGCCAAGCCGGAGAAGCCCTCTGGAACACATGGTTCGGCCGCAAGCGTATTGCCGACGAAGAACGCGCGCTGCGCGCAAAAGCCGATGAAGTGCTTGAATTCCTGACGATTTCCCATCTCGCCGACCACAAGGCAGGCCAGATTTCGGGCGGCCAGAAGAAGCTCCTCGAACTCGGTCGCACCATGATGGTTGATGCCAAGATCGTCTTCCTTGACGAGGTCGGCGCAGGCGTGAACCGCACCCTTCTCAACACCATCGCCGATGCCATCGTCCGCCTGAACAAGGAACGCGGCTACACCTTTGTCGTCATCGAGCACGACATGGATTTCATCGGCCGCATCTGTGACCCGGTGATCTGCATGGCCGAAGGCAAAGTGCTGGCCGAAGGCACTCTGGCCGAGATCAAGGCCAATGAGCAGGTGATCGAAGCTTACCTCGGCACAGGTCTGAAAAATAAGGACAAAATCGCATGACCCAACCGTTCCTGATTGGTGAGGCGATGACCGGCGGCTACGGCAAAGGCCCCGCGATCCT
Organism: Paracoccaceae bacterium; assembly: GCA_009922885.1. Lineage (GTDB taxonomy): Bacteria > Pseudomonadota > Alphaproteobacteria > Rhodobacterales > Rhodobacteraceae > UBA9554. The sequence continues at coordinate 5,627 of RFUP01000027.1, read as the reverse complement.
CAACGATTGTACCATCGCCGTGAACCCCGGCGAAATCGCCGTCATCGTCGGCCCCAATGGCGCTGGCAAATCCACCGCCATGAAAGCCGTCTTCGGTATGCTCAACCTGCATTCGGGCCGCGTGCTTCTGGATGGCGAAGACATCACTGGCCTCTCCCCGCAAGAACGCGTGGTCAAGGGTATGGGCTTCGTGCCGCAAACCCACAACATCTTCACCTCGATGACCGTGGAAGAGAACCTCGAAATGGGGGCATTCATCCGCACCGATGACTTCTCCGATACGCTCGAACAGGTCTATCACCTCTTCCCGATCCTCAAGGAAAAGCGCCGTCAGCCCGCAGGCCAACTCTCCGGCGGCCAGCGCCAGCAAGTCGCCGTCGGCCGTGCGCTGATGACCAAACCCAAGGTGCTCATGCTCGACGAACCCACCGCCGGCGTCTCGCCCATCGTGATGGACGAGCTTTTTGACCGCATCATCGAGGTTGCCCGCACAGGCCTTCCCGTCTTGATGGTGGAACAAAACGCCCGCCAAGCCCTTGAAATCGCAGACCGCGCCTATGTCCTCGTGACAGGTGCCAACGCCCACACCGGAACCGGCAAAGAACTCCTCGCCGATCCCGAAGTGCGCCGCTCCTTCCTCGGAGGCTGACATGGATCTTCTCAACGCATTCGTGGCGCTTGCCAATTTCGTGCTGATCCCCGGGCTCGCCTATGGCAGCCAACTCGCGCTCGGCGCGCTCGGTGTCACACTCGTCTACGGCATCCTGCGCTTCTCGAACTTCGCCCATGGCGACACGATGGCCTTCGGCACCATGGCCGTCATTCTCATCACCTGGTGGTTCCAGTCTCTTGGCATCCACCTCGGCCCCCTGCCCACGGCACTCTTGGCCCTGCCCTTTGGCATCGCCGTCACCGCCGCCGTCATGATCTTCACAGACCGAACGGTGTATCGCTTCTACCGCAAAAAGAAGTCCGATCCGGTGATCCTCGTGATGGTCTCCCTCGGCGTCATGTTCATCATGAACGGCATCGTCCGCTTTATCATCGGCCCCGATGATCAAAGCTTTGCCGACGGCGAACGCTTCCTGATTTCGGCCCGCACCTTCAAACAGATGACAGGCCAGCAAGAAGCCCTTGCCATCCGCACCTCCACCGCGATCACCGTCGTCACGGCCATCCTCGTCGTGGCCGCGCTCTTCTGGTTCCTCAACAAGACCCGCACCGGAAAATCCATGCGTGCCTTCTCGGATAACGAGGATTTGGCGCTCTTGTCTGGCATCAACCCCGAACGCGTTGTGATGGTCACTTGGCTCATCGTCGCCGCCCTCACGACCATCGCAGGCACGCTTTATGGCCTCGACAAGTCCTTCAAACCCTTCACCTATTTCCAACTCCTTCTGCCCTTCTTCGCCGCGGCCATCGTCGGTGGTCTCGGCAATCCAGTGGGTGCGATTGCGGGCGGATTCGTCATCGCTTTCTCGGAAGTCACCGTAACCTACGCCTGGAAAAAGGTTGCCACCTACGCCCTGCCGGACAGCATGGCCCCCAACAGCCTCCTGCAACTTCTGTCCACAGACTATAAATTCGCAGTCTCCTTCGGGATCCTCCTGATCGTGCTGCTCTTCAAACCCACGGGCCTTTTCCAGGGGAAATCGGTATGAACGACACCTTGAAAAACACGCTCCTCTTCGTCGGGATCGCTGGTCTCATCATCGGAACAGGCTTTGTGCAAAGCTGGAACTCGGCGCTCCTGATCCTCAACATGGGGCTGATCTCGGCCATCATGGCGCTCGGGGTGAACCTGCAATGGGGCTTCGCAGGCCTCTTCAACACGGGGATCATGGGCTTTGTCGCTTTGGGTGGTCTGGCTTCTGTTCTGGTCGCCGCCCGCCCTGTCCCTGAAGCTTGGCCCGGCCCGGCCTTCCAGGCCGTCGGCGGGCTCCTGATGGGCGCCGCCACCATCGGGCTTGCCATCCTCGCATGGCGCCGCCTCGACAAAGGCCGCACCCGCGGGCTTGCAGTGCTGGCCATCCTGCTGATCGGCTTCTTCGCCTTCCGCGCGGTCTTCGACGCCGCTGTCACGGTGATTGAAGCCAATAATCCCGCCAGCGCGGGCAATATCGGTGGCCTCGGCCTGCCCATCCTGCTCTCCTGGCCTTTGGGCGGCGTCCTCGCCGCTGGGGCGGCCTGGATCATTGGCAAAACCGCTTTGGGCCTCCGCTCGGATTACCTCGCCATCGCCACCCTCGGCATCGCGGAAATCATCATCGCGGTCCTGAAAAACGAGGATTGGCTGGCGCGCGGTGTCAAAAACATCATCGGCCTGCCGCGCCCTTGGCCCGTGCCTCTGGAAGTCGAACTCCAGCAAGATCCGGCCTTCCTCGAACGCGCCGCAGGCCTCGGCCTCGACCCCACAACTGCCTCCACCCTCTGGGTCAAACTGCTCTACGCGGTCCTCTTCGCCATCGTTCTTGCCATCATCTTCTGGCTCGCCGAACGCGCCCGTCACAGCCCTTGGGGTCGGATGATGCGCGCGATCCGCGACAATGAAGTGGCCGCAGAAGCCATGGGCAAAGACGTCAAGCGCCGCCATCTGCAGGTCTTCATCCTCGGCTCCGCCGTCTGCGGCATCGCCGGCGCCATGATGACCTCGATGGATGGCCAGTTGACCCCCACCAGCTACCAACCCCTGCGCTTCACCTTCCTGATCTGGGTCATGGTGATTATCGGCGGCTCCGGCAACAACCTCGGTTCGGTTCTCGGCGGCTTCCTGATCTGGTTCCTTTGGGTGCAGGTCGAACCGCTCGGCATCGGGCTGATGAACCTCATCACCTCGGGCCTGAGCGACGGAGCGCTGAAATCCCACCTGATCGACAGCGCCGCCCACATGCGCCTCTTCACCATGGGCCTGCTGCTCCTCCTCGTCTTGAGGTTCTCGCCGCGCGGCCTCATCCCCGAGAAATAAGCAAACACCGGGTTTGGAAAAACAGAAGGGAGCGGCAAAACCGCTCCCTTTCATATTGGGGCAAATATCCCGGGGAGCGCGAGGGGCAGAGCCCCTCGCTCACAAAGCCGTCCAGCCGCCGTCGACGCTGATCGTCGTCCCCGTGATCTGGGCTGCCGCCTCCGAGCACAGGAACACAGCCGTGCCGCCAATCTGCTCCACGGTCGCGAACTGCTTCGAGGGCTGGCGCGCCAACATCACTTCCCGCACCACAGTGTCGCGATCCATTTTGTGGGTCTTCATCTGGTCGGGGATCTGCGCTTCCACCAAAGGCGTCAGCACATAGCCGGGGCAGATCGCATTGGCGGTGATGCCAAGCCCCGCCATCTCCAGCGCCGTCGTCTTGGTCAGTCCAACCACGCCGTGCTTGGCGGCGATATAGGCGGATTTGTAGGGCGACGCGGTCAGCCCATGGGCCGAGGCCACGTTCACCACCCGCCCCCAGCCGTTTTTGCGCATCATCGGCAAGGCCGCCGCCGTCGTGTGAAACGCAGAAGACAGGTTGATCGCGATGATCGCATCCCATTTCGCCACCGGAAATTCGTCAATCGGCGCGACGTGCTGGATACCCGCGTTGTTCACAAGAATATCGCAGCCACCAGCCTTCTCGATCAGCGCCCGGCACTCGTCGCCGCTCGACATATCGGCCTTGATGTAGCGCACATCCACCCCGAACTCGGCTCCGAGGTCCGAGGCCAGTTGGTGGTCTTCATCACGATCGGTGAAGGAGTTCAGCACAACGGAAGCCCCCGCCCCCGCCAAAGCCCGCGCCACACCGAGGCCGATGCCAGAGTTCGAACCGGTCACAACCGCGGTCTTGCCTTTCAACGACATGGGGCTCTCCTTTGCCAATCATCGTCCGTCCATTTTGCGCCTGCAGCATAGCATGCACGGGATGGGGGAAAAGCTCGACGGGCCATCAGGGCCAAAAAAAACGCCGGCACGAAGCCGGCGTTAAGTCATTGAGGCAGGTTTCATACAGGCAAGAAACCTATCGAGCAGTGATGTGTTTATAGACCTTACCCATGAAGACTCCAAGCTAAAAGTTTGAAAAGTCATAACGGCACCGTTAGGTTCAGCGCCAACAAAACAAAGCAAGGGCAGGATTGTTGACGAAATGAAGAACCATTTTTTCCGGCAAATTCGGGCGTATTTACTGGTTATTTCAGCAGGGCTGGCCACCGCTCCGGTTGTGGCTGCCCCGCAGCATGGGCTTGCCATGTATGGGGAACCAGCCCTGCCACAGGATATGGTGTCTCTTCCTTATGCCAACCCGAATGCGCCCGTGGGCGGTGTCTATAGCGAAGGCAACACGGGAGGATTCGATTCGCTCAACCCGTTTATCCTCAAAGGAACCGCACCTTGGCAGCTGCGCAGCCTCGCTTATGAAAGCCTGATGCTCCGCTCATGGGACGAACCCTTCACGCTCTACTGCCTTTTGTGCGAATCGGTTGAGGTTCCAGAGAATCGCTCCTGGATCGAGTTCACACTCCGTCCCGAGGCACGGTTCTCCGATGGCAGCCCTGTCACCGTCGAAGATGTGCTCTGGTCTTTCGAAACCCTCGGCCGCGAAGGCCACCCGCGCTATCTCGGCTTCCAGAAGCAGGTTGCTTCCATGGAAGCCACGGGTCCGCGCTCGCTCCGGATCACCTTCAACACGGAGGATCGCGAACTGGCATTGCTGGCCGGATTGCGGCCGATCCTCAAGAAGGCACAATGGGAGGGGAAATCCTTTTCTGAAAGCACACTGCAGGATATCCCCGTTGGCACCGCGCCCTATGTGGTCCACACCTTTGAACAAGGGCGTTTCGTTTCCCTGAAGCGCAATCCTGAGTATTGGGGCGCCAAGCTTCCCCTCCGCGCGGGCACCGCAAACTTGGATGAGATCCGCCTCGAATTCTTCGGGGATCGTTCGGTGATGTTCGAAGCCTTCAAAGCGGGCGCGTTATCGATCATGCGCGAGGATAATGCCGAGGATTGGGAGCGGAATTTCGACTTTCCGGCCGTCACAGAAGGCCGCGTCGTGAAGGCGGAAATCCCGCATCAGCGCCCCACCGGGATGACTGGGTTTGTCATGAACACCCGCAGGGCCTTGTTTGCCGATTGGCGCGTGCGCGAAGCGATGCTTCTGTCGTTCAACTTCCCCTATATCAATGGCACCGTCACCGGAGGCCGCCAGCCCCGCATCCGCTCCTACTTCGACAATTCCGCTCTCGCGGGCGGTGAAGGCCCCGCCAGCGACGCAGTCCGTGAGCTTCTTACTCCCTTTGCCGCGTCCCTCCCCCCCGGTGTGCTTGACGGCTATATCCTGCCGCAAGGCGACGAGGCCGAACGGAACCGCAAAGACCTCCGCGCCGCGATGAACCTCCTCGCGCAGGCCGGTTGGAAAGTTCAAGACGGATCGCTCGTCAACGAAAGCGGAGCGCCCTTTGCTTTCGAAGTACTGGTGCGCCAAGGCGATAGCGCCAATATCGCCATCCTCGGCATCTGGCGCGCCTCGCTAGACCGCCTAGGCATCCAGATGGTCATCAGCCCCGTCGATAACGCGCAATTTGCCGAACGCGAGGCACGTGCGGATTTCGACATCACGGTCTTCCGCCGCGACCTTTCCCTCAGCCCCGGC
>RFUP01000260.1 GCA_009922885.1 Paracoccaceae bacterium | reverse complement strand
CGATGAACCCGCCAAAGCGCGGCCCGTCCGACGATCCCAGCAGCACTTCGTAAAGCGCCTTGAACCAGTCCCGGAGCGGCTCGAACCCGTTGAGCTTGCCCACTGCGAAGACGATCGACTGGAGGAACTCCTCATTGCCGAAATCCACCACGGGCAGCGCCTGATCGGGCTGGCCTGCCTGCTCGTTCTTCCGCGCAATGAGATCGAGCGCCACCGCGCCCGTGCGATCCTTCAGCGCCGCCACCAGATCGCCCATTGCCGCGCGTTCCTTGTCGTCGGCCAAACGGAACACCTTCGCAGGCTTCACCTTGTCCTGATAGTAGCGCACGGCAAATCCTGCAGCCGCATCGAGGTCCGGATGGGTCTCGGGCGAGGCACCCGGCGCGTAGCGGTTGAGGAAGCCCCAAAGCTGGGTCTTGTCCTCGGCCCCGGCCGCGCTCGCGAGGTTCAGAAGCATCCCGAACGGCACCACCATGCCACTCTTCGGCGGCTCACCGCCATGGATGTGCCACACCGGATTATCCACCTGCTGCTCCACCGATTGCAGCGCGAAGGCGTTCAGCTGCTGGTGATATTCGTCCACCGCGCGCGGGATCACATCCCAAGACATGCGCTTCGCCGTCTTCGGCTTCTGGTACATGAAGTAGGAAAGCGATTCCGAGGCCGCATAGGTCAGCCACTCGTCAATCGTCAGGCCATTGCCCTTCGACTTCGAAATTTTCTGCCCTTCCGCATCGAGGAACAGCTCGTAGGTGAAGTGGTTCGGCTTCTTGCCGCCAAGGATCTCGCAGATGCGGTCATAGATCGGCGTATTGGTGGAATGGTCCTTGCCATACATTTCGAAGTCCACATCCAGCGCCGCCCAGCGCGCGCCGAAGTCGGGCTTCCATTGCAGTTTCACGTTCCCGCCCGTCACGGGCAGGGTCCATTCGCGGCCCGTCTCGTCGTCGAAGGTGATCGTGCCATCCTTGGCGTTCACCTCCTTCATTGGCACGTAAAGCACGCGGCCGGTTTCGGGATGGATCGGCAGGAAGCAGGAATAGGTCTGCTGGCGCTCTTCGCGCAGGCTCGCCAGCATCACTTTCATGATCGCGTCGTATTTCTCGGTCGCGCGCAGAAGCGTCTCGTCGAAACGGCCCGATTTGTAGAACTCGGTCGCAGAGATGAACTCGTATTCGAAACCGAAGGTGTCGAGGAAGCGGCGCAGCATCGCGTTGTTATGGCCACCGAAGCTGTCGAATTCGCCGAAAGGGTCCGGCACGGCGGTCAGCGGCTTTTGCAGATTCGCGTAGAGAAGCTCCTGCTGCGGCACGTTCTCCGGCACTTTCCGCATCCCGTCCATATCGTCCGAGAAGCAGATGAGCCGCGTCGGGATATCCGAGATCACCTCGAACGCGCGGCGGATCATCGTCGTGCGCGCCACCTCGCCAAAGGTGCCGATATGCGGCAGGCCCGAGGGGCCATAACCGGTCTCAAACAGCACATAGCCCTTCTCGGGCGGCGCTTTTTCATAACGTTTCGCCAGCGCACGGGCCTCTTCAAAGGGCCAAGCCTTGGATTTCAGGGCTGCGTCGCGCAAGCTCGTCATGATGGTCTCCGATCGGAAATAGATAGACCGGCCTCGCACCCCATGTGCAGACCGGACGCCGCTTCCTATTGAACGGGGCGCGGGGCGTCAATAATCTAGGGGAAACAGTGGCAAGGAGCCCAACCGATGGCCGATCAGATTTCGCACCCCCTCAGCCCTCAGGATTGCCTCGTCGCCATCATGATCGCCGTCTCGCTATCGGATGAACAGGTCCGCACCGCCGAGCTTCTGAAGATCGAAGGCGCGGTGAACAATCTTCCCGTCTTTGCCGATTACGATATCGACCGCATGCGGATCATGTCGCAAACCGTGCAGGATCTCTTCGCCGAGGAAGAAGGCCTTGATGCGCTCTTCGGCCTCATCCGCGACAACCTCCCCGAACGGCTCTTCGAAACCGCCTATGCGTTGGCCTGTGACGTGGCCGCTTCCGATGGCACGCTCCGCGAAGCCGAACTGCGGCTCCTCGAAGAAATCCGCTACGAATTGAACATCGACCGCCTCCACGCCGCCGCCATCGAACGCGGCGCACGCGCACGGCACGTGCGGGCCTAAATCGGGCCTGCCGCCCGCAAAACCTGACCAAATGGGCAAATAAACGACGCTTTGCAAGCCAAGTGCGACAATATGGGGAGCCTCACCCCCATATTCCCCCCTCATTTCCTCTCGCAGTGCCCCCACACCTTTCTTATATCAGGCTCATGCTGCGTCGCAGCACACCGGCTCCCGCCGGTTTGGTTCACTCCAAATTGGGAGGCCTGACACATGAAGGCATTCGTCGCCACCGCTGCTGCGGTTCTTCTCTCAACCACTGCCGCTTTCGCGCAAGACGTCACGCTGCGCTTTCAGCACTTCGTGTCCCCCGCCTCGGCGAACCCCGCGCATTTCATCGAGCCTTGGGCCAAGAAGGTCGAAGCGGAATCGAACGGTCGCATCAAGATCGAGATCTTCCCCTTCATGCAGTTGGGCGGCAAAGCCCCCGAACAATATGACCTCATCCGCGATGGCGTGATCGACGGCGGTTGGGTCATCCCTTCCTACCAGCCCGGTCGTTTCCCCGAAGCCGAAGCGCTTGAACTGCCATTCATGGTGACGAAATCGGCCGAAGAGGCCTCCATCGCCGCATGGGAGTTCACCCAGAAGCACCTGATGGATGATTTCGCCGATGTGCATGTTTTCGCGGCGCACATGCACGGGCGTGGCCTCGTCTACAAGAAGGGCGAGCCGATCGCCAAGGTCGAGGATTTACAAGGCCTTTCGCTGCGCGGCCCCTCGCGCCCTGCAACGATGCTCCTGAAAAAGCTCGGCGCAACGCCCGTCGGCATGCCCGTGCCCGCCTTCCCCGAAGCGCTTTCCAAAGGCGTGGTTGATGGCGGCGTGATCACCTTCGAGCAGGCGCCTTCGCTGAAACTCCACGAACTCACCGACAGCCACACCGACGTGGCGGGCAAGCAGTCGCTCTACAACCTCTATTTCATCTGGGCGATGAACAAGGCGAAGTATGAAAGCCTGCCCGATGATCTGAAGAAGGTGATCGACGATAACGCAGGCCTCATGGCCTCCGCTTGGGCGGGCCGCGCGCATGACATCGGCGATGCCGAAGGCCGCACCGTGCTTGCCGCCTCGCCGAACAAGGCCGCCGAGCTTTCGGTTGAGGAAACCGCCCGTGTCGCCACGCTTGGTGCCGAAGTCACCGCCGAGTGGATCACGGAAATGACCGCCAAAGGCCTGCCCGCCGAGGAACTGGTGAACGATGCCCGCGCCGCCGTCGAGGCAGCACGCGGCAAAGCCACCCAGCTCGCGAACTGATCAGGCTTCAAACTTCATGCGCCCCCGGCCCAGCCGGGGGTGCAGCGTTCCGGCAATCCCCCAAGCCACCCAAAGCCCCGCGCCACAGGCCACGAACACCCCTGTGATCGGCGCGAACAAAAGCACCGCCCAAGCCACACCGGGCGTCACGATCCCCGACACATCGCGGAACGACGAGTAAACCGCCGACATTTCCGTCCGCTCCGAAGGTTTCACCGCCATCAGGAACGGCAGGCCTCCGGTCACGTCCAAGAGGATGAGGAACCACGAGGCGCACATCGAGGCGATCACGCCCCACCACGGCATCCACTCGCCCAAGCCGGCAATGAAAAACAGCCCCCCCGCCATCAGGAAGCCCAAGCGCACCGCCGCGCGAATGGTCGTCCGCTGGATGCCTTTCAGCATCAGAGGCGTGAG
>RFUP01000259.1 GCA_009922885.1 Paracoccaceae bacterium | reverse complement strand
GGCGGCCTTTGCCCCGGCCCGATTTCCAGATGCCGTTCTGATCCGCGTTCATCGCCTAATCCCGTCCTCACTTGCTACCCGCCCAAAAGGGTGGAAGATGCGCGCACTCTGTCACGCTCGCGACACCGAGAGTGGACAGTTAACGACCACCCACTTACATCTTGCGCCATGACCGATAATAGCCACTGGACCCATGAAATCGATGCCCGCGGGCTGCTTTGCCCGCTCCCCGTGCTGAAAGCGCGGAAACGCCTGTCTACGATGGGAAACGGAGAGGTGTTGCGACTGGTCGCAACCGACCCCGCCGCCGTGATCGACGTGCCGCATTATTGCAACGAATCCGGCAACGAATTTGTCGGGTCCGAGGATATGGACGGGGCAACGGCCTATTTGATCCGTAAGGCCTAAAGCCTGAAGCTTCCGTAGGGGACGAACCGAACGTGCATGCCGTGGGTGATGTCGACGGCGTCATCAGGCAATTCTACAAGGCCCTCTGCCCAGCTCAGGCCGGAAATGCGCCCCGATCCTTCCGAGCGAAAGACTTCGGCGTGACCCTCTTCGTTGAGGCGCGCGCGAAGGTATTCGCGTCGCCCGGCCTTTTTGCGCTTCGTAAAGGCGGCGGGAACGGTGAAGCCTTGAGGGGCCACGAATGGGCCGCCTGCCATCTTGGAAAGGGCAGGGCGGCCAAACACCAATGCACAAACGAAGGCGGCCACCGGATTGCCCGGCAACCCCAGAACGGGGATGCCTTTCCAGAGCGCAAGCGCAAGCGGACGCCCCGGTTTCATGGCGATCCGCCAGCTGGAAAGCGTGGCCTCAGACCGCAGAAGGCGGCTGACGTGGTCTTCGTCACCTGCCGAAGCCCCGCCCGAGGTCAGGATCACATCGGCGTCTCGCGCGCCTTTATCTAGACGCGCGCGGATTTTCTTCGGGTCATCCTTGACGTGGCCAAGATCAACAGGCGTGAAGCCCCATTGGCGGGCCAGTTCCAGAAGCATGGGGCGGTTCGCGTCGTGGATCTGGTGGTGTAATGCCGGATCGCCTGCCGTGGCGATGATCTCGTCACCTGTTGAGAGCACGCCGACGCGAAGCGGGCGATAGGCAGAGACCGAGCCGACACCCAATGCCGCCAGCAATGCCAGATCCGGCGGCGTGAGGCAGCGGCCCTTTGGCAACGCCATTTCCCCCTCAGCCACGTCTTCCCCAGCCTTGCGGGTGTTGATCCGCGCCTTGATCGGCCCGTCGAACGCGACGCGTGCGCCATCTGTGGCGCAATCTTCTTCCAGCACCACCGTGTCCACGCCGTCGGGGAGGATCGCGCCCGTCAGAATTCGGATCGCCTGACCTGCGGGAACAGCGCCTTCAAAGGGCTGCCCCGCGGCGGCACGACCTTTTGCCAATGGGAGCGTGTAGAGGCCTTCGCCTTGGAGCGCTTCCCGCGCAAAGCCGTAGCCATCTACCGCAGAATTCGGGCGCGGTGGGTTTGAGCGGTGGGCAAAGACATCTTCCGCCAATATGCGCCCGCCTGCTTTGGCAACGGGAAGGGTTTCTGTGGTGGTCAGAGGGATCAACGCTGAATCGAGTTTGGCCAATGCCTCGGTCACGGGCACCCAGCTCACGCCTTGCGGCATGGCGAAGCAATCGTTGCGAAGGCGTGGTGGCGTAAGTTCCGGCACTGTCTCCCCCAATCCGCTCCGCAAATCCTGCACCGCGCCCGCACCCAAAATCCAGCCCTCTTCCTGAAGGAGTTCCAATGACGCGTCTGGTTTCAGAAGCGCGGCCATTCTCTCGGTTGGAAGGCCTGCGATAGCTCGGGCCAATATGTCGACCTGCGCGGCATCTTTGCAAGGATAGCGGGCTTCAAGCTCTGCGATTTCCTTGGTGAGGAGTGATGGCCAAACTTCCGCCAACACGATCTCGGCATCTTCAAGTGGCTCAAAAGGCCAAACCGCACAGGCGGACCCGAGGTCCGCTGTGAGTTTGGCAAGTCGGGGGATGCCCAGCAGAGCTTGTGACCCGACCGATCCGGTGGTGAAGAGCTTCCAGACGGGTTGCGTCCCGCGTTCGGCAGCTTCGACGGCGCGCCGTTCAGCGAAGGGCATGTATTGTCGGGCCGAGCCTTTCGCGGGGAGATGAGGCAAATCCAGATGCGCTGGGCAGCCCCAGAACGGGCCAACCCCCGGAAAGCCCTTATTGATCCGGTTCGCCAGTTCGAAGCGGTTGTTGGCGTTGTCTGGAGCGTCCTGCACTTCCGCTGCCAGCCATTGCCAAAGGGCTAGCGCGCCCTCCCGCCCCGTGAGCGCCTTGGCAAAGCCTTGAGGGTAGGCAAAAGGAAAGTCCGCGCCGATCAGGAGCCGCTGGCCCGAGGCCCGTGCCACTTCGATGCGGCTTTGCAAAACCTCCATGGCAGCGTGACGTGTCGGAGCGTTGACGGGGGGCTGGACACCGGAACCGGCTTGGCCAATCCAGATCGAGTCCTTCCCTGTTGTCGGTTTTGCGGCTGCTGACCAGTCGACGATGATAACCCCGTCAAACCTCACAAACCGACCTCGTGCAGGATGAAGTCGGCGATGGCGGCTGTATCATCGAGGTGAAACAGCGGCACGGATAGGGCGCTGTGATCGCTATCTGAAGCCACGGCGCGGATGGTGGGGTTTTCTGGGGCCATTAACGGTCGGCCCGCTTCGGTGCGATGGCATTCCACTTTCGGGTGACTTTCGCGCTTGTAGCCTTCGATCAGGATCAGATCGACCGGAGAGAACTTTTCCAAAAGCTCCGCCATCGTGGGTTCCGGTGCGCCGCGCAACTCGTGCATCACGGCCCAACGGTTAGGGGACGCCACGATCACCTCGCCTGCGCCTGCTTCGCGGTGGCGGTAACTGTCGCGGCCGGGGTGGTCGACGTCTGTGGCGTGATGGGCATGTTTGAGGGTAGAGACCGTGAAGCCTCGTCCGGTGATCTCGGTAACAAGGCGTTCCATCAAGCCCGTTTTGCCTGTGTTTTTCCAGCCAGTGACGCCATAAATTCTCATGCGAAAGTCTTTGCAATGGCCTCGGCTGCGGCGAGGTCTTCGGGGGTGTTCACGTTGAAGAATGGATCATGAGCGGCACTGAAAACCGCTTGGCCCGCCTTATGCTGATCGGTCCAGAGCACGATCTTGCGGAGGCCGCCTTCAAGGGCTACGCGAAGGTCGTGGCGCAGCGCGACGGGCCAAAGCCCGAATGTTGGCTGGCGCTGGACACGCCCTGTTTCATCGGGGCCTGCCGCCAAGGCAAGGCCTGCCGGCCCGGCGGCCTTCTTCAAGCCTCCTACCAGATCATGCGGAAAAAAGGGCGTGTCCGCCGCGACGGACACCACGCGGCTCACATTGTGTTCCGCCGCCCAGTCGAGCGCGGCCAGAACACCAGCGAGGGGGCCGGGATAATCCGGTAGACTGTCTGGCAGAACCGGAAAGCCGAATTCGCCAAACCGCGCCGGATCGCCATTTGCGTTCAGCACAATCGCGGAAACCTGCGGGGTGAGCCGCTCGATCACGTGGTCGATCAGCCGCCGTCCGCCAATTTCGCGCATTCCCTTGTCGCCTCCGCCCATGCGCGTGGCTTTGCCGCCTGCGAGGATGACCCCTGCGATACGCTCAGTCATCGAGCGCCCCTTTGCGGCGGTGCTTGCGGTCTTCTTCTTCGGCCGACAAGACGGCGTCGCGTGTGAGGCGGGCTTCGCCTGCGAGGCAGACATAGCGTTGGCCACGCATCCGGCCGATCAGGGTCAGGTCCACCTGCCGCGCGATCTCAACACCCCACGCCGTGAAGCCTGAGCG
>RFUP01000258.1 GCA_009922885.1 Paracoccaceae bacterium | reverse complement strand
TCGGTGAAGAGGCCGGGCACGCCCGGACCTTGGCCGGGGAGGGCCGAGCTTTCAAAGCGCTCGACGAGATCACGGGCAACGGCATCCAGATTGGCTTGGGCTTCGGGCGCGAGAGAATCGCGAATTTCCATCAGGGCACCAAGGCTGCCACCGCCGAAGGCGCGCTTCTGGTTTTCGAGGCTGAGCGGAACGCCGTTGAGCGAGAGGCCCGAGAGGAGGCCGTTCTCGACGCTCATGTGGGGTTCGACGGAATGGGCTGGGGTGAAATTCAACTCACCCGCTTTTCCATCGAGAAGAATGGCCCCACCCGTGGTGAAAAGGGCGATCGAGCCGCGTTCCCGACCGACTTCGCGAATGGGGACGATGGCGGAGATCCTATCGACGAGGGTTTGGCGATGATCTTCGAGCGCAGTTGTGTCTGCGCCCTGGTTGAGCGCGGCGGAAATACGGACGTTGAGCCGCGCCACTTCCTTCAGCGAGGTGTTGAGCGTGTTCACATTTGTCGCGATATCGGCATCGGCGTTGCTCCTCAGGGTACGGATTTCGCCCGCCACCTGATTGATCGACTGCACGATCTCACCGGCACGGGCCGTGGCGATGGAGAGGCGGTCTGACGAGTCGGGTTTGGCAGCCGCCGACACCAGCGCCGCCTCGAAGGAGGCAATCCGCGCGCTCAACGAGGTTGGTTGGTCAGGTGTTCCTGTGGCCTTCTCAAGCCGGGCATTGAAATCGAGACTGATCTGGCTCGTTTCGTTGGCGGCTTGGGCTTCGCGCCTGTCCGAGAGGAGGCGCTTGTCGACGTGCCGGGTGACCCCGTCGATAGAGACGCCGCCATAGCTTCCGGCGAGGCGTGTGGAGAGGGAAAGCTCCCTTTTGCCGTAACCTTCGGTGAGTGCATTCGAGATGTTGTTCGAGACAAGCTCTGCCGCGCGTGATGCTGCGGTGAGGCCTGAAAGCGCATTCGAAAGCGCGCCGGACATGCTCATGATCTATCCTCTCCTTCACGCCAGACGCGGTTAGCGTTTGATGTTGGCTGTTTCCTGCAGCATCTCGTCGACCGTCTGGATGACTTTGGCGTTCGAGGTATAGGCGCGCTGCGTTTGGATCATTTCGGTCAGTTCGCCCGCCACATCTGTGGTGGATTCTTCGCGCGCGAAGGCCACGATATCGCCGGTGGGGCCGTCACCTGCATCCCAGAGGAAATAGCTGCCGCTTTCGGGGGACGGCCGATAGGTCTGGAAATCGAGGGCGACCATGCCGTTCGGGTTCGGCAGATCGACCAACGGAACCTGATAGATTCGCCGCGTGATGCCGGTATCGAAGAAGGCGAAGACATAGCCGTTTGCATCTACTTCGACCGAGGTCATGTTGCCGACGGGCGAGCCATCCTTGTTGATGGAAACCGGGGCGAAACTGTCGGAAAGCTGGGTGATGCCATCGGATTCGCCGAGCTTGCCGATGTCGATTTCAAGGGGGCCCGATCCGACGTTGACGATCAGGGTGCCCTGAGTGGGATCGTAGCTGCCGCCGGAGACGGTTGTGACGTTGGCGAGTGTGCCGCCGGAGGTGCGGCTGTCTTCGAAGGTCATGGTGTATTCACCGATAATCTGACCCGGGCTGGCGGAATCTTTCAGGATCATCGTCCACTCGTTGGAGGCACCGTTCGCGGGAACGGTGGGCTGGAATTCGATGATGAGGTTTTCCGATGTGCCGAGGTTGTCGAAATATTCGATCGACAGTTCCCGCATCTCGCCTTCCGAACCAGCGCTGGTGTCGGTGGCGGGGAGGTTTACGCCAAGGGTCATGCGCGTGGTGGGCTCGCCCGAGAACTGGTTCACGTTGATCTGGACGGGTTCAAGGGCCGCGTCGGTATCGCGAGGATAGGAGGGAACAGAGCCATCCGGGAGTGCGGGCCAGCCTAGCAGGATCAGGCCGGATTCCGAACGCAGGTATCCATCCGAATCAGTGCGGAAGGAGCCTGTGGTTGTGAGGAACATCTGGGCATCGCCGTTGCCAACCTCGACATCGGTGGCGCGCGCGACAGGGATGAAGCCGCGGCCGCGCACCGCAATATCGGTGGCGTTCGACGTGGCGACGAGCGGGCCGCGTTCATCGACGAGGCGCTGGGTTGTGACGCGGACGCCGCCTGCGGAGTAGGTGCCGCCTTTGGAGGCGATCACCATTGAATGGAAATCCGCCTCCATCCGCTTGTACCCGTAGGTGGAGGAGTTCGCGATATTGTCAGAAATCGTGGCCAAGCGGCTGGCATTCGCGGCGAGGCCGGCAACGCCTGCGTTCAGCGAGGAGGAAATCGTCATGGATGGGCCTTTCTGCTGCATCGACGGGTTAATTCAATGCAAGGCATACGGGCTCGCCGTTAACAGGCACCTAATGCGCGACGACTTTTCCGCTAATGCCGCAAAAGCACGATCTCGATCCGGTTGTTGCGCTCTGCCATCGGCCAAACTGGGATTGCTTCGCGGTCTGCATGCCCCGTGATCCGTTCGATACGCTCTGGCGGAAAGCCCAAGGCTGTGAGGTTCTGACGCAATGCTTCGGCACGGTTGATGGAGAGGGGCCAAGTTTGAGGATTGGCCCGCACAATGGGTTCGGCCCGGACGTGCCCTTCGATTGCGATATTGTTTGCGGTAATTTTCAAGGCGTTGACCAAGACTTTGGCCAGCTCCAGGAGGCGCGGTTCAGGTATTGTCGAGCCGGATTGGAACAGCGGAGCGCCCGGACGATCGAAGAACTCGATGATGAGGCCTTCGTCCGTGATTTTGGTGACTACGTGGCGCAGCACGTTATCTTCGATGGCGCTTTCACCGCCGGATGCGCTGAGCGCATCAGCAATATCTTTAAATTGCGCATCATTTTCCGAATTGCGCGCCTCTGTGCCGGATGTGCCGCGGGCTTGCTCGATTTCCGTCGGGCGCAGAATGGTGGCGCCCGTGCCGATTTGAGTCAGCACGTTTTCGGAAAAGACGCTTTCACCGCCGAAGCTGCCATCGCCACCTCCGGAAATGCGGTTTGCCGCGATTGTGGGGCTGAAATAATCTGCCAGACCCTTGCGCTGTTTCTCGGTTGTTGCGTTCAGCAGCCACATCAACATGAAAAAAGCCATCATGGCGGTCACGAAGTCCGCGTAGGCGACTTTCCAAGCGCCTCCGTGGTGGCCATCGCCGCCGACAACCTTTTTACGTTTGATGATGACTGGCGCCGCATTGGTTTGCGTGCCCATCTCCATCACCTTTCACTCACCCGAGCCCATCGTTAGCGGGGAAGCGTTGCGGAGGCGTTAACGTTTAAAATCGTTGGGAATTTTAGAGGGGAAGGAGCGAGGCCGGGCAGCCGAGGGCGAGGCTTGCGGCGAGGCGTATGGTTTCGGGCGAAACACCTTCGGAGGTCAGAGCGCGGGCTTCTGACTGGATCGCCGCGAGCAGAGCGGCGCGGATTTCCGGCATGGGGCGGTTTTCAGGAGTGATGCCGGCAAAGCGCGCTTCTTCGGTGGCCATGTCTTCGGTGAGGGGGTCGATCACGCGGCCGCCGCCGCCGGGATAGTGATACCATCCCCAGCCCAGAGCGCGGCCGATGCGGCCTTCGGCATAGGCGCGGGGGGTGATCGGGTTCTTGCAGTGCGGTGAGAGGAGCTTGCGGAGGATGAGCGCCCATTCGAGGCCGCAAATATCCTGCGCGGCATAGGGACCGATGGCGAAACCTGCGGCTTCAAGGTCTTCGTCGATTTCCCAAAGGGTGGCGCCGTTAAGGAGCGCGTCGTCTGCGGCGCGCCAGAGGGCGTTTTGCAGGCGGGCACCGGGAGAAGGGCCAGTGCCTTGGCGG
>RFUP01000257.1 GCA_009922885.1 Paracoccaceae bacterium | reverse complement strand
CGCGGCATCCCGAAGACGACGCAGGTTTCTTCGTTCTGGGCGATGGTATGGGCGCCCGTGGCGAGCATTTCGCCAAGGCAGGCGGCCCCATCGGCGCCCATGCCCGTGAGGATGACGCCGAGCGCGTTCGGGCCTGCATGGATGGCGGCGGAGCGGAAGAGGACATCGACCGAGGGGCGGTGACGGCTGACCAGCGGGCCTTCTGAGACTTGTGTGCGGTAGCCCGAGGGAGTGCGGCGGAGCATGAGGTGGCTGTCGCCCGCGGCTATGATGCAGCGGCCTTGCTGGACGACCATACCCTCTTCGGCTTCGACGATCTCGATATTGGCGAGGCCGTTGAGGCGGTTGGCGAAGGCGCGGGTGAAGCCATTGGGCATGTGCTGGACCACGAGGGTTCCGGGTGCGTCGGACGGGAGCGCGCAGAGCACGCGCGTTAAGGCTTCGGTGCCGCCTGTGGAGGCACCGATACAGACGACGGGGTCGGTGCGGGGGAAGGTGCGGTTCGGATTGGGCGGCGGCAGGATGGCGTCCGCGGTGAGTTTCGGCACAGTGGCGAGGGCATCCAGAGAGGGCAGCATATGCCCGGATGCGCGTTTCGACATGGCGGCGGCGCGCAGGCTGTCGCAGATCTGGGCGGTGGCCTCGCGGAGGGCTTCCGGATCGGCAACAGAGGGCTTGCGGATGACACCGAGCGCGCCCGCCTCCATCGCCTCCACGCTGCGGCGCGAGCCCTGTTCGGTGAGCGAGGAGCAGATCACGACCGGGATTGGGTGCTGCGCCATGATCTTGCGCAGGAAGGTGATGCCATCCATGCGCGGCATTTCGAGATCAAGGAGGATCACGTCTGGGAGTTCATCGACCATCATGCGGGCGGCGGCGAAAGCGTCGGCGGCGAGGCCCATGACGGCGAGCGCAGGATCGGTTTCGACGATGCGGCGCATCATGATGCGGGCCGAGGGAGAGTCGTCCACGATCAGAACACGGAAGGCATCGCTGGATGTGAGTGTCATGTCAGCGCCTTTTGGAAAACGGTTGGCACGATCTGTGCCAAGCCCGGTTCACGGACGATCATGCTTTCGGAGTGGCCGACGAAGAGGTAGCCGCCGGGGGCTAGATGGCGGGCGACGCGGTGCACGACGGCGGCTTTGGTGGGGGCGTCGAAATAGATCAGGATATTGCGCAGGAAGATTGCATCGACATCGGTGTCGATAGGATACGTCGCATCCATCAGGTTCATTTCCCGGAAATGCACCTTGCGGCGCAATTCTGGAACGATGCGGGCTTTTCCG
The DNA here is from genome assembly GCA_009922885.1 of Paracoccaceae bacterium. Taxonomy (GTDB): domain Bacteria; phylum Pseudomonadota; class Alphaproteobacteria; order Rhodobacterales; family Rhodobacteraceae; genus UBA9554. Next base: position 2,551 of record RFUP01000257.1, on the reverse strand, counting down.
GCGGAAGTGCCCACGGCGCCCATCATGATGTAGCGCTGGGCCATTTCGGCAGGCACAGTGGTGATCTGCTCGGCGAGGTAGACGGCTTGATCCCCCTTCTCGATCATGCGGCTGGAAATATCGGTGCCGAGAATGGCCCAATCGAAGCGCCGGCCTGTGCGCACGGCTTCGGCCAGAACCATGGCGATGGTGTAGGCTTCGGCCCCTTCCGAACTTGCGGCGCTCCAGATCTTGATGCGGGGTTTATGGTTGGACTTGCGCGAGAGGATGTCCGGCAGGACGCGGCTGCGCAGGAGGTCGAAGTGCTCGGATTCGCGGAAGAAGCTCGTGGTGTTCGTGGTCATCAGATCGACGACCATGCGAAGCTCTTCCTCGGGCAATTCATCGCGGAGAAGGGCTGAGAGATATTGGTCGGTGTCTGAGAATTTCCAATGGGCTACCCGCCGCCGGAGGCGCTGTTCGATCATCGAGACCTTGTGATCGGGCAACTCGATCCCGGTAAGGGAGCGGATGGTTGCACGAAAGCGGGCGTGGGCAGTCATGGTGCGATTTTCCGGTCAGGCGAGTTCGTCTTCCGCGACATCGAGCGGCGGGGCGAGCATGTCGTCGGGGATTTCAGCGAAGAGGTTGTCGAGATCGACGACGCTGACAATCTCGCCGTTGCGCCGCCCAATCCCAGCCACGGCAGCGCCGCGCCAGCCGAGCACTTCGGCTTCGGACATCGGGCGCATCACATCGTTATCCAATCGCGCGACTTCGATCACGCGGTCGGTACGAAGGCCGACAATTGTTTCACGGCCTTCGTTGCGCATCAGGGTGACGAGGATGCGGGTTTGCGGCGTGTCGTCGGCCTCGGGAAGACGCAGGAGCGTGCGGAGGTCGATGACGGGGATGCTTTCGCCGCGAATGTCGATCAGGCCCATGAGGTATGTGGGCGCGCGCGGGATCGGGGCGACGGGGCGGATATCGAGGATTTCCCGCACCCGTTCAACCGGCACACCGTAGATGGCGCGGTCGACGGTGAAGGTGACGATCTCGGTTTGACTGAGCACGGGACTGCCCTCCGATCAAGCCGCAGAGGTGCGTTCGAACTCTTTGTCGAGCGCATCGTTTTCGGGTTCCCCCAGATCGAAGGCGAAACCACCTTCGGCTTTTGGCTTGGGCTTTGGCGCTGCGGCTTTGGCAGGCTTTTCAGGGGCCTTGGCGGCGGTCGGCTTGGAGGCTTTTGATGCTGCGATTTTGGGGGCAGCGGGTGCGGCCTTCTTGGGCGCTGCGGCTTTCGGCTCCTCGGAGGCGCCAGCTTCGAGTTTGAAGAAGGCCATGGTGCTTTCAAGCTCACGGGCCAAAGCGGCGAGTTCGTTTGCGCTGGCCGAGAGTTGTTCAGAGGCGGAGGTGTTGCCTTGGGTCACGCGGTCGAGTTGCTGGATCGAGAGGTTGATCTGCGACGATCCGGTGGCCAGTTCGCGCGAGGCGACCGAGATTTCGGTGACAAGCTCGGAGGTGCGTTCGGTTCGCATCGCTCTGAGCGCCGGACGTCCCTGCTGATTAAGGAAAACAGTATCGGTCTCCTTGGCGTCATAGACCGACTGCTTCCAGTTATTGTGAACGGGTGAGTCAGCACAACTGAGCATGGCAGTACCCATTTGTACGCCCTCGGCACCCATAGCAAACGCCGCCGCCATCGTGGGCCCATCGCAGATACCACCAGCGGCAATGATAGGAACATCGGTGCGCTCTCTAATCAGCGGCAATAGAACCATGGTCGATACCGGTCGCGGATTTTTAAATCCACCACCTTCGCCACCTTCTACGACCAAGCCATCGACGCCCGCGTCCAAAGCCTTGAGAGCCATGTCGAGTGTAGGCACCACGTGAAAGACCTTGATGCCCGCCTCCTGAAACACTTGGGTACAGAGATCAGGGCTTCCCGAGGAAGTTGTAACGAACTTGAGGCCCTGCTCGATCACAAAATCGATGACATTGGTGCCTTTCACAAAGGCAAGTGCCACATTCATGCCAAAGGGTTTATCGGTAAGTTCATGCATCTTGGCGACTTCACCTTTAATCGCATCAAAGTCACCGGAAGAGGTTTCGATAATGCCAAGGCCACCAGCATTCGACACCGCAGAGGCGAGTTGCGCACGCGCAATCCAGCCCATAGGCGCTTGAACAATTGGATAATCGACACCGGTCATCTCAGTGATGCGATTTTTGATAGGGCTTGGCTTCATAAAAGACCTCTAAAAACATTTTGATGGGCTTTGCTCGCTCAAGCCCGGGGGTATTTGATGCGATATGCGCAACAATACTTGGCGTGGTCACCACGGCCATTGCTATTTTGGCAGTCATCGTGCCATGACCTGCACCCGCTTCCAACTAGCCGAGCACTGTATTTGAAGCAATCACAGGACAGCGCGCAAAAAAAAGCCGCCTAACGGCGGCTCAGTCGTCTTTCCCCAACGCTCTTAGATGGCGTCTAAATTTCGGAAGGTCATACTTTGTTCGTAGGCACGCATTATCTGCCCATCAGAGAAGCGGAACATACAGGAGT
>RFUP01000256.1 GCA_009922885.1 Paracoccaceae bacterium | reverse complement strand
CTGCCAAGGCCTGCCATGCGGCAATGGTTTCCCGACCGTGATAGGTGACAAGCGCGTCCAGGGTTTCCGAGAGCCGCACCGCGTCAGAAGTGACATCGGCATAGGCCTCGGCAAGATAAGCGGCGCGCTCGGCGGGCGCGGCTTCGATATAGAGGCGCGGTGCCGCGGAGAGGGCTTTCCAGACCGAAGGGGGCACCAGAAGATCCCCGACTTTTGCGGCTTCTGATTCAACGAAGACCGGTTTCGCGAGATCGAAACCAGCAAAGGCCATGGCAACACGGGTTTCGAACATCTTCTGCGAGGGCTGTTCGCCCATGGCCCCGAAAAGCGAGCCGCGATGGTTGGCGGCCCCTTCGAGATCGATCACCTGCCCGCCTTTGGCCGCGATCCGGTGGAGGAGCGCGGTTTTGGCGGTGCCGGTCATGCCGTCGATGGGAATGAGGCGGAAGGGCAAGGGGCTGTCGTGCATCACATCAACCACAAGGGCGCGGAAGGCCTTGTAGCCGCCTTTCACCGTATCGGCGCGCCAGCCGATCTGGGCGAGGATCGAGGCGAAAGACCCCGAGCGCTGCCCGCCCCGCCAACAATAAACCAAGGGCCGCCACGCGCCCTTGCGATCCGCCAGCGGGCCTTCGAGGTGATTGGCGGCATTCCGCGACACAAGCGCCGCGCCGACTTTGCGGGCAACGAACGGATCGACCTGCTTATAGAGCGTGCCGACCTGCGCGCGTTCCTCATTAGAGAGCACGGGAAGCGAGATTGCCCCCGGCACGTGATCTTCGGCAAACTCGGCAGGGCTGCGCACATCGATAATGTCATCGAAGGGCAGGCGCGCGAGTTCGGCAAGGGAGGTGAGCGTGGTTGGCATGGCCCGCTTTCTGCCACAGGGGCGCGGCCCCTGCCAGAGGGCATCTCGCCTCTTGCTTCGGCGCGTGGTGCGGCCCAGTCTGATCCCCAGAGGAGAGATGCCATGCGCCCACCAGAGTTTCCCATCGATCCGGCGGCGTTCCATGCGGACCCCTACCCTGCCCTCGCCGAAATGCAAAAGCTGGGGCCAGCGGTGCAGGTGCCGCAATTGGGAGCGATCCTGATCACGCAGCGCGATGCGGTATTTCGCTACGAGAAAATGGTGGAGGTGTTTTCCAGCCACCAGCCGCAAGGGCTGATGACGCGCCTCATGGGCGAGAACATGATGCGCAAAGACGGCGAGGCGCATATGCGCGAGCGGAAGATGATCTTCCCGACAGTAAGCCCGAAAACCGTGCGCGACCACTGGGCGGCGGCGTTTCATTCTATTGTGGCGGAGGCTTTGGACACGCTGGAGGGGCGGGGCGAGGCCGATCTCGTGCGCGATTTCGCGATGCAGGTTTCGGGCGAGGCGCTGAAGGCGGTGACGGGCCTTCCGAATATGGACTGGCGCGAGATGGACCGCGTGAGCCGGGGCATGATCCAGGGCTGCGCGAATTACGCGGGCGATCCGGCGGTTGAGGCCGAGTGCCATTCCTCGACTGCGTCAATCGACGCCCATATTGATGCGCGGTTGGAGGCGGCGATGGCGGAAGAGGCGCCCTCGCTTCTTTCCGTGATGTTGCGGGCCGGATTGGACGAGCACCAAGTGCGGGCTAATGTGAAGCTCGCGATTTCCGGTGGGCAGAACGAGCCGCGGAAGGCAATTGCGGGAACGGCTTGGGCGCTGTTGGCGCATCCCGAGCAGTTGGCCGCTTTGCGCGAGGGGCGCGCGAGTTTTGCCGATGCATTCGAGGAATATGCGCGCTGGCTTTCGCCGATCGGGATGTCGCCGCGCCGAGTGTCAAAGAATTGCGAGATCGATGGGGTGGAGTATCGCGCGGAAGATCGGGCATTCTTGATGTTTGGCGCGGCGAACCGCGATCCGGCACATTATGCGCGCCCAGAGGCCTTCGATCTGACCCAAGAGCGGGGCGCTGCGATTCCCTTCGGGGCAGGCCCGCATTTCTGTGCGGGCGCATGGGTAAGTCGCGCGCTGATCGGGGAAATTGCCCTGCCGATGCTGTTTGAGCGCTTCCCGAATATGGAATTGGCCGGGCCTGCGAGGATTGAAGGCTGGGCGTTTCGGGGGCCGATTTCAGTGCCTGTGCGATTGCACTGAAATCAGGCGCATTTTCGGTGAAAATACCTCTGGACACCCCCCGCGCCCTCCCGTAAGACACGCGCACCCGAACGCAAGTCGTTCCCCGTGCCCGGGTAGCTCAGGGGTAGAGCAGTGGATTGAAAATCCTCGTGTCGGTGGTTCGATTCCGCCCCCGGGCACCACTTTTAAGTCTAACTAGCTGTTTTCCTTCAGTTTTCTGACGCTAGTCAGCGAGCGTAGGACATGGCGTATGACAAAAGCGTGCCTTATTCTTTCAAGAAGAATGGCATTTATTACTTCGAGAGACGTGTTCCGGCCGACTTAGAGCGGCATTATGTGTCTCGGAAGATCTCGTTCTCACTAAAGACCCGATCACCTCGAGTCGCATCTACAAGATCACTTCGCGCGGCGTCTCAGTTGGAGCAGTGGTGGTACCACCTGCGCATGGATGCAATCGACGTTCCGGGGAAGCACTTGCTGAGAAATGCCTCTGTTTCTTGCGATAGGCTTAAAGCCCCCAATGCCGTTTTGACAGAAGAACGCCCCACCGCGGCACTCTCTGATGCTGTGGCGCTGTACGTGCGCCTGAAGGGCAGCAATCGTCCTATGACCTTCTAAAGAGCCGCTGAGAGGGCTTGTGGGTATGTCATCGATGTCGTCGGAGACAAAGACCTCGCAAACTATAGCAAGGCTGATGCAAACCTTGTCAGAGATGCGATGCTTGCTAGGGGCCTTGCCGGAACGAGCATAACCAGGATTTTCGGTACAGTGCGATCTATCTTCAATCTTGCAAACAGTGAGCTTGACCTGGGCCTGACTAACCCATTCGCTCAGGTCTACTATGATCGCTCACGTGGTGCCCAAGAGCGCGAGCCAATATCCGAGCAAGGGATAAAGAAGGTACAAGCCCAATGCCGCGAACTCAATGATGACCTGCGGTGGTTGATAGCGTTGGTGTCCGACACCGGACTCCGCTTAGCTGAAGTTGCTGGCCTCCTAGTTGAAGATATCAGGCTTGATGCGAAGGTCCCCCATCTAGTCATCTCAGAGCATCCTTGGAGGCGCTTGAAGAATTCTGCGAGTGCCAGGCTGGTCCCTCTTGTAGGTGCGTCTCTTTGGGCCGCAGAACGCATCTCTGAAGCAGCTGGGGAGTCCCCCTACGCGTTTGCTCGTTACACAACAAGTGAGGCTACTAACGCGAACTCAGCAAGCGCAGCTCTTAACAAGTGGCTGAAGAAGTCGGTTGGGAAGACAGCCACAGTACATTCCTTCAGGCACTCTATGCGAGATCGCCTTCGGGCTGTTGAGTGCCCTGCTGATATCGTCGATCAGATCGGGGGCTGGACTACAGGAGGTGTGGGGCATGGCTACGGAAAAGGATATCCTTTGGAGGTCACGCATAAGTGGTTACACTTGATTGTAGAGGAAAGCGAATAGGGCTCTGAGGAAAGTACAATGTCTTACGATGAATTCATCGATGATCTGTTCATGGCCTGTGTTCACCTATTGGAGTGGGGCGCGCCGAAGATTGGGATGACTTACAACGAGATCAACATTTGGCTTTTTGTGATTATCCACCCGCTTCTTACGCTGCTCTTCATGGTGCTCTGGCTGAGAGCTAGGAAGCGGGGTTAGTCTCCCTAGGTCATAGTTGAATTATGCCTCACATTACTTAGGCGCCACCCATTGCCTTCAAGCGAAGACCTATCGGCCCACGGGGGTAGAACAAT
>RFUP01000255.1 GCA_009922885.1 Paracoccaceae bacterium | reverse complement strand
CAGGTTGTTGAGGTTCTTCATCCGGATGCGGAGGAATTGATCGGGGGTGACGACGGGCTGGAATTCGGGATCGAAGCCCATGTGGCCGTCATCGGTGCGGTGGTATAGCTCGCAGTAGAGCCCGATGCGGGCATTGGGCCAGACATCGCGCAGGAACATCGGCTCGCCCCAGCCGTGATGGCCGACGATCAGATCGGGGGTGAAGCCTTTGGCCTTCAGATCGAGGGCGGCGCGCCAGCAGGCTTCGGCGCGGATCACCTTGGTTTCGGTGTCGACGAGCCAAGGGTGCACGCCTTTGCCTTGGGGGCGTTTGATCGCGTAGGGAATCAGTTGAACGCCGTTTCCACATCTGCGGTTCCTTCACGCGGAGTGTGAGCGACACACAGCGGTGACCGGCTTGCACCAGAGCGGGGGCGAGGTGTTTGAACTGCCCGGGAAAGTTCTGGTGGATAAAAAGAATGTTCATGAAACGCCTGCGGTACCTGTTTTTCACCTTATATAGCGCGAAAACCTGCTGCCTATAGGCCGATTTCGCCTGTGGACTGTCTGGACCCGAGCGCGGGAAGGCAATATCACACCGCGCAAACCAAAGGGGATCACTGCCCATGTCGCGCTATTCCGCCGCTGAAATCGAAGCAAAATGGCAAACAGCCTGGGATGAGGCCGGATTGTTCCGCGCCACCCGTTCTGCCGACAAGCCGAAGTATTACGTGCTGGAGATGTTCCCCTATCCGTCGGGCCGCATCCACATGGGCCATGTGCGGAACTACACGATGGGCGACGTGATCGCGCGTTACAAGATCGCCAACGGTTTCAACGTGCTGCACCCGATGGGCTGGGATGCCTTCGGGATGCCTGCGGAAAACGCGGCGATGGCTTCGGGCGGGCATCCGAAGGACTGGACTTACGGCAATATCGCGGACATGCGCGGGCAGATGAAGCCGTTGGGCCTGTCGATCGACTGGTCGCGCGAGTTTGCCACCTGTGACCCCGAGTATTACGGCCAGCAGCAGGCGCTTTTCCTCGATATGCTGGATAAGGGCCTCGTTTACCGCAAGAACGCCGTGGTGAACTGGGATCCGGTGGACATGACCGTGCTTGCCAACGAGCAGGTGATCGACGGCAAGGGCTGGCGCTCGGGGGCGGATGTGGAACGCCGCGAGCTGACGCAGTGGTTCTTCAAGATTTCCGATATGTCGGACGATCTTTTGTCGGCGCTTGATGGGCTCGATAACTGGCCTGCCAAGGTGAAGCTGATGCAGGCGAACTGGATCGGTAAGTCGCGCGGCTTGCAGTTTGCCTTCGGCATGACCGAAGAAGCGCATGGGTTTGACCGGGTCGAGGTTTATACAACGCGCCCCGACACGCTGATGGGTGCGTCTTTCGTGGGGATTTCGCCGGATCACCCGCTCGCGAAGGCGATGGAGCGGCAGGATCCAAAAGTGGCCGAGTTCTGCGCCGAAGCGCGGAAGGGTGGCACCACGGAAGAAGCGATTGAAACGGCCGAGAAACTCGGGTTCGACACGGGGCTTAAAGTGCGCCATCCGTTCAATCCGGAGTGGGAGCTTCCGGTTTGGATCGCGAACTTCATTCTGATGGATTACGGCACGGGCGCGATTTTTGGCTGCCCGGCGCATGACCAGCGCGATATCGATTTCGCGCGGAAATACGGCCTGCCGGTGCAGGATGTGTTCGTGCCTGCGGCTGGCGAAGAAGGCCATACCCGCGCCGAGAACGGCAAGACCGCATACGTGCCGCCGAAGACCGATGCGGTGCGCTATATCCGTGGGTTTGCCGGAGCCGAAGTGCAGAACGGCAGCGATGCCGTGGATGCAGCGATTGATTTCTGCGAGGCGCGCGGTGTGGGCCAAGGCGTGACGAAGTTCCGCCTGCGCGACTGGGGCCTCTCGCGCCAGCGCTATTGGGGTTGCCCGATTCCGGTGGTGCATTGCGAGACTTGTGGCGTGGTGCCGGAGAAGAAAGAGAACCTTCCGGTTCGCCTGCCCGATGACGTGACTTTCGATGTGCCGGGTAACCCGCTTGATCGCCACCCGACGTGGCGCGATTGCGCTTGCCCGAAATGCGGTGCGGCCTCCAAGCGGGAAACCGATACGATGGATACCTTCGTGGATTCCTCGTGGTATTTCGCGCGCTTCACTTCGCCCCATGCCGATACGCCCACTGTGGCCGAGGATGCGGCATATTGGATGAACGTGGACCAGTATATCGGCGGCATCGAACACGCGATTTTGCACCTTCTCTATTCGCGCTTCTTTGCCCGCGCCATGCACCTGACGGGGCATCTGCCCGAGAAGGCGCGCGAGCCGTTCAATGCGCTCTTCACGCAAGGGATGGTGACGCACGAGATTTATCAGACGCGTGATGCGAATGGTCGGCCTGTGTATCACCTGCCGGAAGATATTGATCGTGAAAGCCAGACAGTGAAGGCGACGGGCGAGAAGCTTGAGATCATTCCGTCGGCGAAGATGTCGAAGTCGAAAAAGAACGTGGTGGACCCGGTGTCGATCGTGACGGGCTATGGTGCGGATACCGCGCGGTGGTTCGTGCTTTCCGACAGCCCGCCCGAGCGCGACGTGGAATGGACGGCCGCTGGTGCGGATGCCACCGCGAAGCACCTCGCGCGCGTGTTCCGGATTTGCGCGGAAATCGCCGAGATGGCGAACGGTGCTGCGGCGGGGGATGACGAGTTGCTCCGCGCGATGCACAAGACCATCGACGATGTGACGAAGGAGCTGGAAAGCTTCGGCTTCAACGCGTCTATCGCCAAGCTATATGCGTTCACCAATACGCTGCAGAAAACGCAGGCAGGCGGAACGGCGCGTAAAGTGGCCGCGCGCACGCTGGCGCAGTTGATGGCGCCGATGACGCCGCATATCGCGGAAGAGCTTTGGGCGATTCTGGGCGGTGAAGGGCTTTGCGCGGCAGCGCCGTGGCCGAAAGCCGATCCGGCGATGCTGAAAGACGAAAGCCTGACGCTGCCCATTCAGATCAATGGCAAGCGGAAAGCCGAAATCGTGGTTCCTGCCGATATGCCCCCGGCCGAGGTTGAAAAGCTCGCGCTCTCGAACGATGCTGTGGTGAAAGCACTGGAAGGTGCGACGCCGAAGAAAGTCATCGTTGTGCCAGGGCGGATCGTCAATGTGGTCGTCTAACAGACGCACGTTTCTACTCAGTGCCGTAGCCCTCGCGGGCTGCGGTTTTACGCCCGCCTACGGGCCGAACGGCGGCGGGCAAAAGCTGTTGGGTGCGATTCTGGTGGATACGCCTGACACGCGCGACAGCTATTTGCTGACCCGTCGGATCGAAGAGCGGTTGGGGCAGGGCGATGCGGCGCGGTTCGGCCTTTCCTATAGTCTCGACTTTACCGAAGAGCGGATGGCGCTGACCTCGGCCAACGTAACCGAGCGCTATAATATTGTGGGTAAAGCCACTTGGGCGCTGCGCGATCTGGCGACGGGGGCGGTCTTGGGCAGAGATACGGCCAGCAATTTCGCGAGCTATTCGACGACGGGTTCCACTATGGCGACACTCGCCGCAACACGCGATGCGCGTGAGCGGCTGGCCACGATGCTGGCAGATCAGATCATTGTGCAGCTTCTGGCGCTTTCCCCGCGCCTTCCGCCATGAAACTGAACGGACCTGCCGCCGCGAAACTTTTCGCGCGCCCTGATCCTTCGGTTCCGGCGGTATTGATCTTCGGCGCGGACCCGATGCGGGTGGCGATGAAGCGGCAGGAGATTCTGGCCAATATCCTCGGGCCGAAAGGCGAAGAAGAAATGCGCCTGACGCGGCTTCCCGCTTCCGACCTGCGAAAAGATGGCGCG
>RFUP01000254.1 GCA_009922885.1 Paracoccaceae bacterium | reverse complement strand
CGCATTCCTCGCCCAGCAGCTTGGAATGATAGGGCACGTTGAACACCGGCATCCGCAGCGCCTTGCCGGTGGCCTCCAACTGACCTTCTGCCTTGGCCCACCATACACCGTGCCCGCCGATGATCACCGGGCGTTCGGCCTGTTTCACCAGACGCAGCACTTGGTCCAGCGCATCCGGATCAGGCCAGGCGCGGGGCGCCGGACGCGCGGTGCGATTGAACGGGCGTTCCGCCAAGCCGGCATCGGCGTCAAAGGACGAGAACATGATATCGACCGGCAAGGATATATGCACCGGGCCGGGATAGCCCGTGGTCGCCGCCGTCCAGGCGCGGTTCACGAATTCGCCGATCCTCTCGCCATCCGTGATCTGGACCGAGTATTTCACCAAGGGCGCGGCAATCGCCACATCGTCGATTTCCTTGAACCCACCTGCGCCCTGACGTTTGAGGGTCGAGGAGCCGGTGATGAAAATGACCGGGCTGCGCTCGCCCCCCGCCTCAAGCATCGCGGGCACGGCGTTGGCGAAGCCTTCGGGGCCAACCAGACAGACCGTCGGCTTGCGGGTGATCCGGGCGTGACCATCGGCAAGATGTCCGGCGATCTGCTCGTGCGGGCAGTTGATCACCGGCATCTGGCATTCCATGAACCCTTCCAGCGCCGGGTTGCAGAACCCGCCGGCAAGGGTGAAGGCGTGATCAACGCCTTTTTCCTTGAGCGCCTTGGCCAGCAGAGCGCCGCCGCGCAGTTTGGGTTTCTCGGGCATCATCGGGTCTCTCCTGCGTGATCAGGCGCGTTTGGTGGTTATCTTGAGGGTCGGGACGTGCTGGGCCGGGACAACAGGATCGCCCTGCCAGAGGCACTGTTCGTCCAACTGGTGGATCTCTGTGACGCCAAGCTGGGCCATCGCGACGCTGATGTCACCGGCAATGGCGTCGACCAATGCAGCAAGCCCGGCCGCGCCTTCAGCCGCCAGCGCCTGCAAGATCGGGCGTCCAAGCATCACGAAATCCGCGCCAAGAGCCAGCGCCTTGACAACATCCTCGCCACTGCGCAGCCCGCTGTCGAAGATCAACGGAAAGTTCGGTCCGACGGCCCTGCGGATCGGGGGCAACAGGTCGATCGCGGCCGGAGCGCTTTCAAGTTGCCGCCCCCCATGATTGGACACGTAAACGGCATCGGCCCCGGCCGCACGGATGCGCAGAGCATCGGTTGCCGAGGTGACGCCCTTGACGATCAGGTGACCTGCCCAAATCTCTCGCAGGCGGTCCAGAAAGGCCCAGTCCGCACCTGCCCGGCTTGCATGGCGGTCGAAGGCCGGCCCCGCCTTGGTGTCGAAGTTCCTTGGGCTTGGCGCCCCGTTTTTCAGCGTGGCAAGGGACCATCGCGGATGCAGGGCGAAATCCAGAAGCTGTCTGGGGCCGATCCGGAAAGGCACCGTAAACCCATTGCGCAAATCCCGCATGCGCCGGGCCACCTGAGGCACGTCAACCGTCAGCACAAGTGTATCGTAGCCAGCGGCTTTGGCACGATCCACAAGGGCCAGTGACTGCTCCATGGATTGCCCAACATAGAGCTGGAACCATGCGTTTTCCCCGGCCCATTGGCGCATCTCTTCGATGGTGCTGGAGGCGGCGGATGACAGGCAAACAGGCAGGTTACGCTGCTTGCCCAACGCACCGAGACAGGTATCGGCATCGGGACAGGCGAGGTTGCACATCCCCATCGGGGCAATGCCGAACGGAAGATCATAGCGGCGGCCCAGCAACTGCGTCTTCAGCGACCGGTCACTCACATTGGCCATGGCACGTGACTGCAACATGATGTCGTCGAAGCGGCTTGTGTTCCGCGTTGCAGACACTTCGCGCCCGGCCGCACCTTCGATGAAATCGAATACCAGCCGTGGCAATCGTTTCCGCGCCAGTCTGCGCGCGTCTCGCGCGTCGCGTATCCGGCTTGCCGGTTTGGTTTCGTCCTCGGATGCGATCGGCTTTCCCTCGCGGTTTGGATCGGCGCTAAGATCGAAGATAGTCCGACGCAATCTTCATTGACCAATCGAATTCATGCGACAGGGTATACGCAAAGTCTATGAGACCCCTGCGCCGCGATACTTCTGGACCTCGGCCACTCTGCGGTCCAGTTGTCCGGACAGCACGTCCACCAAAGCAAGCGCAGCACGGGACAGGCGATCCCGCCCCGGTGCGATCAGCGACACATGATATGTCAGCTCCTGTTGCACCGGCCGGAACACCACGCCGCCCATCCGCACGGTTTGCTCGGCGGTGAACGGGTCGCAGATCGCCAAAGCCCCGGTTTCGCGTACCAATGCCCCGGTGACAGGCATGTTTGTAGCCGACAAACGGGAACCACGTTGCAGACGTTCGGCGAGTTCCCGATCCATGGCCATCATACTCTCTGGGAAGGCCCCGCCGAAGGTGACGAACTCTTCTGTGGATGCCAACTGCTCAAGGTCCACGGGCCCATTCTGATCTGCAAGCGGGTGTTCCTCCGGGATCAGGCAAACATAGGGCGCTGCGGTCTGATAGAGAACGTCGACCCCTTCATAGGGAGGTTCCCGCCCGACGATGCCCAGGTCGATCTGATGCATCTGAACGGCTTCCAGTATCGCTGGCGTGTTCCGGGACTGGATCATGAGACTGATGTCGGGCAGACGACGCTGCAAGACCCCCACAGCCTTGGGCAATTCTATGGCCGCGATGGACTGGATCGTTCCAACGCTGACTTGGCCCGAATTGGTGGTGCGGATGGCATCTGCAAGCTCTTGTAGCCGATCGATGCCGACAAACATGCCCTCAACCCCCTGATAAAAGGTTTTGGCCTCAACTGTCGGGGCAAGCCCGCGTCCGGACCGCAGAAAGAGCGGGAAACCGATGGCGCGTTCGAGATCCGCGATCAACCGGCTGACACTGGGCTGAGAGATATGCATCATCGCCGCGGCTTCCGTAATGGATCCGCTGCGCATCGTCGCGCGAAAGGCTTCTAGCTGTCGCATATTCATAGCGAGAAGATATAATTTATATGTACTGATTTGTCACGGCTATGTGTCGGCAGGAAAAGCACGGCCTGCAATCCAGCCGAAGTTCCAATGATCAGAAAACCTGTTCACCCGAAAATGTTCGCTTTGAGCAATTTGCACCAGTTCGTCGATCGCGCGGCATCCGTCACTGAGGGCTCGTTCCGGCTGTTCGCTGCGCTGAGCATGATCGTCCGCTCTGGGCCGATGACGTTGATTTCCTACTCATTCGCAAACGGCTCGTCCAACCTGCTCCCCCCAAGCCTCCCCGGCCAGAAAGCACAGATCGTACAGGCTGACTGCCGACACCTCCCGCCCGCAGGTCAGGCGCTTCAGCACCTCCGGCGCGAGGTAAGCCAGCCGTAACTGGCGGCTAACATGACGCTCGGGCAACCCGACCGCCTCAGCCAGTTCCTGAATGGTGGCAAACTCACCTGCCTCCATGCGCCGCCGCCACGCCCAGGCGCGGCCAATGGCCCGCAGGATGTGGGGATCCTGCGCCAGATCCTCGCTCGGTCGATGGTCGGCGGGCGGCATGATCTTCGGCCTCCCGTTTTTCTTACGCACCTGCAGCGGGATCAGCACGCGGATCGTGTCGTCGGTCTTGGTCATTCCGCAGCCTCCATCCTTCGTGGCGCGACCATCTCGCGGATGACACCCGCAATGCCTTCACGGCGAATGTCGACCTCGAGCCCGGCTTTGGTTACCGTGATGCGCCGAACAAGCAATTGGATGATGCGGGCCTGTTCAGCCGGGAAGAGTTGCGACCAGAGGGATTTGAACTCGTGCAGGGCCGCGATGGCGTCTGCTTCGGATACCGCACCGCCGTCGCGTTTAAGG
>RFUP01000253.1 GCA_009922885.1 Paracoccaceae bacterium | reverse complement strand
GACGCTGGCGTACTCAGGGTCGAGCACGAAGGCGTCACGCTCACGCTGGAAGCGGTTCGGGACCACGTTCACGTTGCCGAAGTCGGACACGTAAACGTCGGCCGCGCCGATGATGGTCGCGGCACGGTTGCCGACCACTTCCTTGCGGATCTGCGCGATGCCGGCAAAGCCGGAGACGCGCTGCTTGTTGACCGGGCCCACCATGAGGACCTTCGGCGAGCCGCCAGAGGCCCAGACCTTCTGGATCACGCTCTTGAGGATCGTCTCCGTGAAGGTGCGCAGATTGGCCGCCGTGGCGTCCGTGCGGGTCGCGTCCGGCTTCGTCGTGTAGACCGGATCGGCGCCGCCCGTGCCCTTGTCGGTGTTGGTCTTCAAGAAGGCGAGGAGCGAGCCCGACTTGCGCAGGGCCGTGCTCACGCCGGCAGAGCCAGCCGAGGCCGCCTGGTTGGTGAGCATGATGCTCTCCATGTCGCGCTTCAGCTCGGCAGAGCGCTTCGCGAGCTGGTACGCCAACTCCGAGCGACGGCCGGCCTTGTCCACGCTCTCGAGCGTGCCCGAGATCAGGACGGTCTTGTAGCTGATCTGGGTGTAGTTACCGATGCGGGTCGTGGCCGAGGTCGAGTCGTAGGTCGTGACGTCGTCGCCTTCCACCTGCGCGTTGGTCGTCGAGGCCGCGGCGAGCGAGTCCGTCTGCCACTCGAAATAAGTGTTCTTGACGTTCTCGCGGCCGATGTTCGACATGAACGGGGTCTCTTCGGGCGAGATGTTGTAGATCACGTTCGAGAGAGACTCACGGATACCCTTTGCATTGTAGGTATCAAAGGTATTGCTGGTCTGTGACATTTGGTGTTACCCCTAATCTATAAACTGTTCAAACACGGCAGCCGCGTCTTTGTGGCTGCCACTATTTGCGAGTCTAGAAAGAGCGGCCTTCGATGCAGTGACCTTTGATGACTGCGGGCTAGAGGCGACACCGGCGCGCATCGGGCGCGCCTTCTGGATGATCTTCGGGCGCATCTGGTCGCGCTTGCTCATGAGCTCGTCGTAAAGCATCGCCTTACGAAGGGCCAGCACCGCGCGTGCGTCGTATACGTCCGAGATCTCCTCGACACTAAAGCCGAGCCTCCCGGTTGCGTATTCGACGATCCTCGCCTTCTCGGCGCGCGCCTTTTCAGGGTCGCGCCAGTCAGGGAGCGCCTCGAGCAGCTTCCCGCGCTCAGACTCTAGGGTCTTCTCCGCGTTCAGTTGCTCATCCGCCTGTTGCTTCTGTACCAGGGCGGCGCGCTGGGCCTGTACCCACTGCGCCTGCTCCTGCCTGGACCGTTGCAGCTCGCGCTGTCTCACCCACTCGACCGGGTTCTCTTGGTAGAGCCTGTCCCAGTCGATCTCGGGCGGTTGCAGCGACTTGAGTTGCGCGTCCAGCGCATCCAAGGTCTGTGCATATCTCTGCCGCTCCTGCCGCGCTAGATTCAGCTCTGCCTCGGCCTGTTTTCTGGCCTCGGCGATCGCCTGCGTCTTGCGCGTATAGTCTGCGGTGCGTGAGTAACCCTTCAGCAACTCATCCAGCGGGACGTCGACTTCTTCCCCGTCAACCTTGACGCGGAATGTCTGGCCCTGCGGCGGCGCCTCTTCGGCTTCCTCATCGCCTTCGGTGGTCTCCTCCTCCACGCCGTCGGACTCGCTGTCGACTGCCTGGGAAGGCTCCTCACCCTCGTCCATTGCTTCGGCCTCAAGCTGCTCGTTTTCGCCTTCGTCGGCGGCGAGCATCTGCTCCAGGGCATCCTGCGTGGACTGTATTGTTCCGGGGGGTGTACCCGTGCCGGTTTGACTCATAGATCTATTGTGCAAGATTCAAGCGGGTTATTTCCTGCCGCTGATCTTGTCGATGTCTCGCTTTGCCATCGCGCCGTTCTCTACGACGATGCGCAGGTGGCGCTTGATCTCTTCCAGGATGCCGACCGCGAGCCATAGCCGCTCGCGCTCCTCCTGGTCGGCTGGCTTACTGTTTCGCCACGCCTTGAGATATTCGCCCTCCAAGACGCCAAAGGCCTCCACGAGGATCGGGTTCTCGAGGAGGTCTTTGGCTTCTTGCCCCTTGCGGGCGTCGATGTAGGGGTTGCGCTCGCTCAAGCGAGCAGGCCGCTCTTTGGCTTCTTTTTCATCGCCTTCTTCAAGAGCTTTCCGCCCTTGTCGGAATTCCCCCGCTAGGCGGCCTTGAAACCAAAGTAAACGTTTCCCGAACCCCCACTCACGTGACCCCGGTAATTGCCGGGAAAGATATCGCCCGGATTTCCAAACGATATCGAGCCGATTTCGACTACTTCGGCTACGAGGTGACGCCGTGACTCACCCCGCGCTCACTGTCGTAGCCACAGCGTCGAATTTCTCGCGAGCTCGCCGTTTGATGCTGTCTATTCGATCCGCTCTAGGAAGCGGGCCGGCGATCACAATCCGCTTACCTCAGTCTGAGATATCCGACCTCAGTGCCGCTAGTTGGTCATCGCCGCAGGTCAGTCTCTACCCACTCACCAGCCCCGCCGAGGAAATTCTCGACTCTCTCGACAGCGAGGTTGTCCTGGTCATGCCCGCTATCGAAGCAATTGCAGTGTCAGGCATCGGGGTGGCTTTGGACTTCCTAGCCGAACACCCGGGCGTCACCGAGGTGGGCGGGCTGATTCGTGGCCCCGGGAACGCGGTCGAAAGCGGGGCGTTTCGGGTGATTCACGAAGATGATAGCGAAGGCCTGGCGATTGCTCCCCTCGAAACCTGTGAACCCGTGTGGCACAAGGCGGGGGAATTTGCGGCCACCTCGGCGGATTTTGTCGGAGGGGTAGTGCTCGTCCGACAACACGTTATCTCTGCTCATCACCTTGGTGATGGCCACCTTGTTGGACGAGCTTTGAGTCCGGGACGGCCTAACCCGAAGGCAAGCCGATTGGTATTTTCCGGCCTCCAGGCTTTCTCGGCAAGACCCACGCTTGCGGCGTTTCCCCCGTCAGGAGAGTGTGAGGACCTTTCGCCAGAGGCGTTTGAGGCGTGGAGGGAAACTGGGCTTCGTCAAATCACCGTTCTCCACCGAGGTGTTGCGCTGAGAAATGACCTCGGGCAGCGTGTGACCTTTCATCCCGACTGGCGAATCACCGCAGTCGATGGTCGGGGGGCACGAGTGCCCGCGGCATCGAGTGGGTACTACGCGCAGATCAGGAACCGAATTCAATTGGGGCCTGGCTTTTCCCTTTCCGACATCGCCCTTATTGATGAAGGCCTATCGGAGGAGAAATTTGATAACTTCCGGGGTTCCATTGAGGGGCTGACCCAGTACGAGCGGTTTGTCATCTCTCTCATTAGACGTGTTGCAGGGAAGCTTCCCTCCTTCGCGATGACTTTTGCCGTCATGGATTTTCCACAACCGGGGACCCCCGTAAGCAAGAGGCCTCGGGGGAACCTCGTGAATCCATATTCTCGAGCATCCGGTGTGAACAAATTTCCCTTCCCTTTCACCCAAGTGATGAGCGGTTCCAAGCCCTTTAACGAGGCATATGACAACGACTCATCACCTTTGGATTGGCGTGAAAAATAACCCCCCGTCGCTTGTTCATCATTGACGTTGTCCAAATTGGAGTGGAACCCAGTCGTATCGTCGTTTTCTGTTTCATCTTCCAAATGTTCGTTGGACCTTCCTTGTGCGTCCAAATAGTCTGAGATATAATCCCGAACAAATTTCGCTTCCATTTTTCCTTCTGATATGATAATTTCACCGAGAATCTGAATGATTTCGGTCCGCTTCAAACCTTCTACATACGTTGAAATCTGCTTGATGTCCGTGGTTTGGAATTGTGCAAACACCTCGTGTTGCTCTTCAAATTCGGGC
>RFUP01000252.1 GCA_009922885.1 Paracoccaceae bacterium | reverse complement strand
CGGCCTACGGCCTCGCGCATCTCGGCACAGAGCGCGCGGATCTGCTCGGGCGTTTCAAGGTTGCGGGCGAAGAGGATGAAGGCAAAGGGATCGGCCTCGCGGAAGAAGCGCTTTTCGTCCGCAGAGAGCCGCGTGCCTTCGGCGTCGAGGATCGTGGCGCCGAAACTCACCGCGTCACCACGGGGATGCATTCAGCGCGTTCGGCCACGAGAGCAGCGCAGAAGCGGCGGGCTTCGCTCAGATCGGCAAACCCGTGTGCGCGGAGGCGCCAGAAGGTGCGGCCGCCGGATTGGGCTTCTTGGATGACGGGGGCTTTGCCGCCCATGAATTCGGAGAAGCGCTTGGAGAGGCGCTGCCATTCCTGTTCGGCAGTGGCGGCACTATCGAACGCGCCAAGTTGCGCGAGACGCGTGCCGATGGGGAGGCTATCGGCATCAATGCGAAGCGCAGCCCCGACAGCGGCGGCCACGGGTTCGGAAATCCCGGTGGTCAGGCCTTGCGGGCGTTGGCGCGGACGAAGGGCGTCAAGTTCGCTGCGCGGGCGGTCTTCTTCAACGAGCTCGACGGGTTTCGGAGCGAGGATCAGTTGATCCGGCGTGGCCGCAGCAGCGCCTTCGGCGGGCACGGCATTGACGGCAAGGCCCAAGTGATCGGCCGTGGTGCCACCGGGATTTTCCGGCGCGATGCGCATCGGCCCTTCCATGGCGCGGACAACGGGAATGCCCGAGACATCGCGCATGATGATGCCGTAGCCCCAGACGCCCGTTCCGATGAGGAGCGAGAGCGAGAGCGCGGCACCTGTGTAAGACGCAATAGCGCTGCCACGGCGCGGAGCCGGTTGCACAAAGGGTTCAGCCTGCCCTTGGGAATAGGGCGCTTCTTCGTAGTAAGACATTGCCTGCCTCTTCACCGCTCCACCCCCGAAAAGAGGGCGGGCTATTCTGCTCGTTCAGCGGCGGAGAGACATCATTCAGCGCATCTCTTCCACCGGTTCGACGCCAAGAATACCAAGACCTGCAGAAATAACAACGGCCACGGCCCGTGCGAGCGCGATTTTCGCCGATGTTGTATCCGTATCCCCCTCTTGGACGAACCGCAAAGCGGGTTCGTCGTTGCCGCGATTCCACAAGGAGTGGAAATCGGAGGCGAGTTCATAGAGGTAGAAGGCGATGCGGTGCGGTTCGTTGGTGCGCGCAGCGATCTCGACGAGGCGCGGCCATTCACCGATCTGGTGGGCAACTTTCAACTCGGCATCATGGCCAAGCTTGGAGAGATCAGCCTTCGCCAGTGCGGCTTCGGACACATCCACTCCTGCATCACGGGCGCGGCGCAGCACCGAATGCACGCGGGCATGGGCGTATTGCACGTAGAAGACCGGGTTGTCTTTCGACTGTTCGAGCACTTTGTCGAAGTCGAAATCGAGCGGGGCGTCGTTCTTGCGGGTGAGCATGTGGAAGCGGGTCACACCAGGGCCCACTTGCTCGACCACATCGCGCAGCGTGACGAAATTGCCGGCGCGCTTCGACATCTTGAAGGGCTCGCCATTCTTGAAGAGCTTCACGAGCTGGCAGAGCTTGATATCGAGCGGAACTTTCCCGTCCGAGAGCGCAGAAACAGCTGCCTTCATCCGCTTCACATAGCCGCCGTGATCGGCGCCGAAAACGTCAATCAGCGCGTCGAAGCCGCGCGAAACCTTGTCGTAGTGATAGGCGATATCGGGGGCGAAGTAGGTCCATGCGCCGTCCGACTTCATGATCGGGCGGTCCACATCGTCGCCATGGGCGGTGGAGCGGAAGAGGGTTTGTTCGCGCGGCTCCCAATCCTCGGGCAATTTGCCCTTCGGCGGCTCCAGCGTGCCTTTGTAGATGAGGCCCTTCTCGCGCAGCGCTTCAATCGCCGCTTCGATACGGCCTGTGCCATAGAGGGACTTCTCGGAATAGAACATGTCCATCTTCACGCCGAGCTGGGCGAGATCCTCACGGATCATGTCCATCATCGCGTTGGTGGAGAATTCGCGCACCTCGTCGAGCCATTCCTCTTCGGGGGAATTCAGCCAGCGGTCGCCATACTTGGCTTTCAGCGCCTCGCCCACTTCGACGAGGTAATCGCCGGGATAGGTGCCTTCGGGCCAATCGACGGTGAGATCATGGGCTTCGAGGTAGCGGTTGAAGGCCGAACGCGCGAGCACGTTCACCTGTGCGCCACCATCGTTGATGTAATATTCGCGGGTCACATTCCAGCCTGCGTATTGCAGGAGCGAGGCCAGCGCATCACCGAAGACCGCGCCACGGGTGTGGCCGACGTGCAGGGGGCCCGTTGGGTTTGCCGAAACATATTCAACGTTTACGCGCTTGCCAGCACCGAGATCGGATTTACCGAAGTCCTGCCCCATGGTGAGCACGGTGCCCACGAGGTTTTGCCAGACTTGGGGCTTCAGACGGATGTTCAGGAAGCCGGGGCCTGCCACTTCGGCCACGGCCACGCGGGGATCGGCGGCAAGGCGGGCGGCCAGAGCATCGGCAATCGCGCGCGGCGCCATGCCTGCGGGTTTCGCCAGCACCATTGCGGCGTTGGTGGCCATGTCGCCATGGAGGGGATCACGGGGCGGTTCGACGGAAACGGCAGCGGTGTCGAGCCCGGCAGGGATCACACCTGCATCGGCCATGGCAGCGAGTTCGGTGATGACGAGCGCGCGCAGGTCCTGAAAGAGGTTCATTGTTAGCATCCTTTCGGCTTGCGCGCGGTTTACCACTCCGAACGCGGGCGTCAATCTCGGCGAGGGATTAGGGCGCGCTTCCGAGCGGTTTCGGAGCCGAATTCGTTCGTTTTGAGCGCGAAGCCTGTGCAATCCCTCTTGCGAGTGCCGTGGCTCGTGCCTAACGCTGCAACGTATGACCGATTCCGCATATATCCCCGACGACGCCCGCGCGAAGCGCAATGTAATCGTGCTTGTGGCCGCACAAGCGATCCTCGGCTCGCAGATGCCGATGATTTTCACCATCGCGGGGTTGGCCGGATCGGCGCTTTCGCCGAATCCCTGCTTTGCCACCCTACCGATCAGCTTGACGGTTCTTGGCTCGATGCTGGCGGCAACGCCTGTGTCGAACATCATGCAGAAATACGGGCGGCGCACCGGCTTCATGATCGGGGCGATGTTCGGGGCCATCGGCGGTGCAATCGGGGCCTATGGGCTTTATACAGCGAATTTCTACGTGTTCCTGTTGGGCGCTCTGTTCACGGGCGTCTACATGTCGAACCAAGGGTTCTATCGGTTCGCCGCGACCGATACCGCCTCGGACGCCTTCCGCCCGAAAGCGATTTCCTACGTGATGGCAGGCGGGTTATTGTCGGCACTTCTTGGCCCGCAGCTTGTGAAACTGACAGCGGAAGCGATGGTCGTGCCGTTCTTGGGCACTTATCTCGGGGTAATCGGGATCAACATCGTCGGTTCCTTCCTGTTTCTCGGTTTGGACATTCCGAAACCGAAGCCGCCCGTGGCGGGTGCACCGCAGGGGCGCACGCGGATGGAACTTCTGAAAGAGCCGCGCATTGCCGTGGCGGTGATCTGCGCGATGGTGTCTTACGCGCTGATGAACCTCGTGATGACCTCCTCGCCGCTCGCAGTTGTGGGCTGCGGGTTCCAGACGAATGATGCCGCCAACGTGGTGTCCGCACACGTTCTGGCGATGTATGCGCCTTCCTTCTTCACAGGCCACCTGATCGCGCGCTTTGGCGTGGAGCGGATTGTGGGGCTTGGCCTGTTCATTCTCGCGGGTGCGGGCGCAGTGGCGCTTTCGGGCGTGGAGTTGGAGAACTTCTTCCTTGCGCTCATTCTGTTGGGCATTGGCTGGAACTTCGGGTTCATCGGTGCGACGACGATGGTTGCAGGATCGCACGCG
>RFUP01000251.1 GCA_009922885.1 Paracoccaceae bacterium | reverse complement strand
CCGTATTCCCGGCGGCGAGCGCGGGCGCGACTTTCCAAGCGAGCATCAGGAGCGGGAAATTCCACGGGATCACGGCGGCGCAAACGCCATGCGGGGCCATGCCGGGCAATTCGCTGTCCATCAGCTGGGCGAGGCCTGCGTGATGGTAGAAATGGCGATGCACCAGAGGAATGTCGATATCGCGGGTTTCGCGGATGGGCTTGCCGTTATCGAGGGTTTCCATCACGGCAAAGAGGCGCGCGTGTTTTTGCACCATACGCGCCAACGCATAGAGGTGGCGGGCGCGGCCATGCCCGCCCAAGGCTGCCCATTTCGGCTGCGCCTTGCGGGCGGCGGCTATGGCCTGATCCACATCGGCCTCGGTGCCTTGGGTGACGAGCGCCAGCACGTCGCCTGTGGCGGGGTTCTTGGTCTCGAAGGTTTCACCGGGGGCGGTGAACTTGCCGTCGATGAAATGGCCAAATCGGTCGCCCTGATCGACGAGCCAGGCCAAGGCTTCGGCAGCACCTTCCGGGGCGGGGCCATAATCCATGGTTTCGAAAATCTCTTTTACGGTCATGGAAGCCCCCTCAGGCCATGGAATGCCGCCACGAGGCCGAGTAGCGCCCCGTGAGGTGGTGTTCGAGTTGGCGTTCAATATCGCCCAAGAGCGAGGATGCGCCGAAGCGGAAAAGGTCCGGGCGGAGCCAGCGGTCGCCCAGTTCTTCCTTGATGAGCGAGAGATAGACCAGCGCGTCTTTCGCCTTGGAAATCCCGCCTGCGGGTTTGTATCCGATGCGAATGCCGGTGCGGTCGTAATAGTCGCGGATGGCGCGGATCATCACGAGGGAAACGGGCAGCGTGGCGTTGACGCTTTCCTTGCCCGTAGAGGTTTTAATGAAGTCAGCCCCCGCCATCATGCAAACAAGCGAGGCACGCGCCACATTGCGCAGCGTGCCCAACTCACCCGTGGCCAGAATGGCCTTCACATGGGCATGTCCGCAGGCTTCACGCATGGCGCGCATCTCATCGTAAAGCGCCTGCCAGTTTCCGGTGAGGACATGGCGGCGGGAAATCACGATGTCGATTTCTTCCGCCCCGTCTTTCACGCTTTCACCGATCTCGGCCAAGCGCAGCGGCAAGGGCGAGAGACCCGCCGGAAAGCCCGTGGAGACGGCAGCAACCGGAATGCCCGAACCGTTCAGGGCGTCCACAGCTGTGGCCACCATATCGTGGTAAACGCAGACTGCGCCAACCGTGAGCCCCTCCATCCCGAGCGCTTCGAGGATATCGGCGCGGACGGGCTGGCGTGCTTTGGCGCAAAGGCGGCGGACGCGGCCTTCGGTGTCATCGCCTGAAAGCGTGGTGAGGTCGATCACCGAGATCGCGCGGCAGAGCCATGCGGCCTGATAGTCTTTTTTCACCGAGCGCCGCCCCGGCAATGACGCGCAACGCCGCTCGATGGCGGAAGTGTTCGCCGTGGCGCCCAACACCCAATCCATATCGAGGGCCATGCCCGGATTGCGCGGCTCTGTGAGCTGCGGCAGCAACGTATTGCTTTCGCGTAGTTTTTCCATGGCTCCCCCATGCATTTCGCGCAGAGGGTGGCATGGGTTGCCCCGACTTGTCCAGTCGGGGCCTTTGCTTACTCGGCGGCAGCTTTTCCGTTGTCGCCAAGATAGGGGCGGGTCAGTTTCACCATCGCATCGTATTGCGACAAGAACACCTCGCCGGACAGCTCTTCAAGGAAGTGTGACCGCTTGAGGCGATCCATCACCGGGCCTTTCACTTCCGAGAAGTGCAGCTTGATCCCCGCATCCTTGAGGCGACGGTTGATCTCTTCGAGGCTTTCCAGCGCCGATGTGTCGATCTCGTTCACCGCCGAGCACATCAGGACGATGTTCTTGATCGGCTGATCGCACGCGATGCGGTTCAGCACGAGATCCTCAAGGAAGCGCGCATTGGCGAAATAGAGGCTCTCGTCGATCCGCAGCGTGACCATCGAGGGATGTGTTTGCACCTGATGGCGGTTGATGTTGCGGAAGTGCTGGGTGCCCGGCACCAAGCCCACTTCGGCCACATGCGGGCGCGAGGTCTTGTAGAGGTGCAGGAAGATCGAGATCAGCACACCAGCCGACACACCCGCCTCCACGCCCAGGCCCAGAGTGAGAAGGATTGTGGCCGCAACGGCGGTGAAATCCACCTTCGAATAGCCCCAAGTGCGTTTCAGGATCGAGAAGTCAACAAGGCTGAGAACCGCAACGATGATCGTGGCTGCAAGCGTTGCCTTGGGGAGGAAATAGAGGAGCGGGGTGAGAAGGAGCGCGGCAAAAAGGATGCCGATAGAGGTGAAGGCCCCGGCTGCAGGCGTTTCCGCACCCGCATCGAAGTTCACCACCGAACGCGCGAAGCCACCCGTGACCGGATAGCCACCCGTGAAGGCCGCCGCGATATTCGCGGTGCCGAGGCCCACGAGTTCCTGATCCGGAATGATCCGCTGACGCTTCTTTGCCGCCAGCGTTTGCGCCACGGAAACCGATTCAACGAAGCCGATGATCGAGATCAGGAGGGCAGGAATGAAAAGCTGGCTCACCAGACTGGGCGAGAACGACGGGAAGGTGAGCGGTGGCAAGCCCATCGGCACCTCGCCCACAATCGAAACGCCCTTCTTGTCGAGGCCGAAGAGAACAGTTGCGAGGATTGTCACCGCCACAGCCGCAACAGGCCCGGCTTTGGCGAGAATATCCGCGAGGCGCGGCTTCAGGCCGAAAGAAATCAGCAAAGGTTTCAGCCCTTTGCGGACCCAGAACAGGAAGGCTGTCGTGCTCAGACCGATGAAGAGCGTGATCGGGTTGGTCATATGCTGGTTTTCGAACAGCGAGATGACCGTTTCGACCAGCGTATGGCCTTCGGCCTTGATGCCGAAGATGTGCTTCAACTGGCTGGTCGCGATCAGGATGCCGGAGGCGGTGATGAAGCCCGCGATCACCGGATGCGAGAGGAAATTGGCGAGAAAGCCGAGGCGGAGAACGCCCATCACGGTCAGGATCGCGCCGGAGATGAAAGCGAGCGTAATGGCTGCAGCGGCGTATTCGGCAGGGGTGGAAAGCCCCAGTGCGCCGATGGACGAGGCAGTCATCAGCGAAACAACCGCAACCGGCCCCACGGCCAATGCGCGCGAGGTGCCGAAGATTCCATAGGCGATATTCAAAAAAATTGATATGTAAAGCGCGGTTTGCCAACCCTCAGCAGATTGGATGGTTCAGAGCGGATCTGTCCGCCACAGCGTTACGCCCAAACCACCGTGCGCGACCGGGGGCCCTGGCGGCAGGAACGGAAGGCCCGTGGCTTTGGCAAGGCCGCCATCAGAGGTGACGATACCAACCCGCCAGCCCTTGAAGCGGGTTTTGAGTGTCTGCCCAAGTGCGCCATAGAGCGCGAAGAGGAGCTTCCTGTCACCGATCCGCGCCCCATAGGGCGGGTTTACCATGACGAGGCCGGGCTTTCCGGCGGGTGGTTCGGCATCAGAGACCGCACAGCGCTTGAACTCGCAAAGCGCGGCCACGCCTGCCCGTTCGGCATTGGCGGTGGCATTGCGGATCGCGCCATCGTCGCGGTCGGAACCCGTGAAAACGAGGCCCGTGACGGGTTTCGGCGCCTGTGCTTTCATGGCGGCAAAGGCTGCGGGGTCGAAGGAGGTCAGGTGCTCGAAGGCGAAATTGCGCGAACGTCCGGGCAGCAGCCCCATCGCGATTTCTGCCGCTTCGATCACGAACGTCCCCGAGCCGCACATCGGATCGTAAACGGGTTCTTGCCCAGAATAGCCGCATTGGCGCAGGAACATCGCGGCCAGCGTTTCGCGCATCGGCGCTTTGCCCACACCGTGCTTGTGCCCGCGCTTGTGGAGGCCTTCACCGGAGGT
>RFUP01000026.1 GCA_009922885.1 Paracoccaceae bacterium | reverse complement strand
GCCCCGAGGAGCATCAAGAGGGCAAACGCGAAAGCCCGTATCACTTGGCTCCGCCCATCGTCCCTTGCAGGAAGTAGGTCGAGTTGGCCCCGTCGATCGGCATGGTGCCCGTGGATTGGAACACCAACGCCGTGTTTTTGGCATCCGCACCGTAGAACCCGCCGATCATCTCGGAATTCTGCGTGCCGACATCCGCGCCGCCCGCATCCTTGAACGTCGCAGTCCCTGCGTAGGTGTTTCCTGTGATCGTGCCATCGAGATCGAGCGTGGCGATGGTCGGTGCAAGATCGACATTGGCCGTGCCATTCCACCGCTGCAACTTCGCATTCGCCAACCCGCCCGTCACCTTACCAGTCCCGAGATTGGCAACGATCGTCGGATCGCCCGACAGATACATGTTCTTCACGCCTGTCCCGTTGTCATAGGCCGCCTCACCGCCCTCGTGGAACGCCCGATAGGTGATCGTCTGCCCGGCCGGCATCGTGGTTGTGGCGTTCCCGATGATCCCCACCCCGAACACCGCAGACCCGGAGCCAGCAGCCCCCTCGCGATAGCGGATGGTCGTCGCATCGGTCAAAACGATCTGCTGGGCACCACCCGGCGGGTTATAGACACCCACCGTCGAAACGCCCGCATCCGCCGTTTCCACCTGCGGATCGCCAAAGTTCCCGTTCTCGAAATAGACAGAGCCTTTCGCATCCGTCATCCCGTTCAGAACAGTGCCCCCGGCCAATGCCCCCGCCGCCGAAGCGTTCACGATAGCCCCGTTGGTGATGAACGGCGCAGGTGCCGGATCGGCGGTTCCCGTCACAGTAAAGCCAACGCCCCCCGGCGATGTCTGATCGGTCGGGGTCACGCCGTCCACACTGTCCACATTATGCTGCGACAAGCCGGTCAAAGCATTCACCGATATCGAGGTCGTCGCCGGAACCTTCAGCGCCAGAAGCTTGCCGCCACCCTTGATTGGCAAGCTGCCGCTCGTGCTCGTCGTGGTGCCCGCACCACCTGCGCATCCCGAAACCAACGCGACGCAACCAAAGGCAATAAATACGCCTCTCATAGCCAAATCTCTCCCTGAAATGGAAAATAATATGGCTCAAATTACCTGTCTGACGGCTCCTCTTCCCACCCCCCGTTCAGGGGGTATGAACGCAAAAAGGCCGCCCGAAGGCGGCCTTTCCTGATGTCATTTGGCGTCTAATCAGCCAACCAGCTCGAGGCCGGAGAAGAAGTAGGCGATCTCGACAGCCGCGGTTTCCGGAGCGTCCGAACCGTGGATCGAGTTTTCACCGATCGACAGCGCGAATTCCTTGCGGATGGTGCCGTCAGCAGCTTGTGCCGGATTGGTTGCGCCCATCACTTCACGGTTCTTGGCAATCGCGTTCTCGCCTTCGAGAACCTGCACAACGATCGGCTCCGACGACATGAACTCGCAGAGTTCGTCGTAGAAGGGGCGCTCTTTGTGCACGCCGTAGAACACGCCAGCCTGAGCTTTGGTCATGTGGATGCGCTTTTGAGCGACGATGCGGAGGCCAGCGGCTTCCAGCTTCGCGTTGATCGCGCCGGTCAGATTGCGGCGCGTTGCGTCGGGCTTGATGATCGAGAAGGTGCGTTCGAGGGCCATGTGCTCACTCCATGTTGAAAAGCCGGGCACCTTGCCCGGCCGAAACCATTGGCGCGGGCGTTAGCATGGCAGGTCCGAATTGGAAAGACCCGCCCGCAAGGAAAACGCTCAATCCAAGCCGCCCCGGCGCGTTTCCATCCGCACCGCGAGCACGGTGCAAAGCAGCGAAAGGCTGGAGGTGGCCACGATGACCAGCAAAAGCCCCTCACCGCCAAGCCGCGTGCTCACGGCCCAGCCAGCAATCCCTGTCACCACAGCACCGCCCGCAACGGTCAGCGCCCCGGAAAGTCCGCTCGCAGATCCGGCCAGCCGAGGCGACACGCTCATCACGCCTGCATTCGCACCGGGCAGCGTCAAGCCATTCCCCAAACCAACGAAGAGGATCGGCCCGAACAGCGTCCAAACATTGCCAAGGCCCATCACAAAAAGGCCAACCCCAGCCAGCGGCCCGATGAGCGCCAAAACCCGCCCCGCCACCATCACGCGCGCGCCACCAACGCGCGGCGAGAGCCGCCCATAAAGGTAATTCCCCAACATGAACCCGGCACTGATTGATCCCATCCCAAGCCCCAAGACCGCCGGGCTCAATCCGAAAGCCTCTTCCCCCACTTTCGGCGCGCCGCCCAAAAAGGCGTAAAACCCTCCGACGGAAAACACGATCCCCCCACACCACGCCCAAAAGAGGCGGTCCCGGAACAAAGCAGGATAGCTGCGGAACTGATCTGTAAACCGTGCCGCGCGATTGTGGTTCGTTTCCCCCAGATCGGCAAAAACCAACACCAGCATGCAAAGGCCCAGCACCACAAACAGAAGAAAAGTTGCGCGCCACCCAAAGACCTCGTCAAGCACTCCACCGAGCACCGGAGCCAGCAAGGGGGCCAGCGCCATCGCCATGCCGATCACGCCCAAAAGCCGCGCCGCTTCCTTCTGGCCATGCATATCGCGCACAATCGCCCGGCTTAACACCATGCCCCCAATCACCCCCGATTGCAGCATCCGGAACCCGAGAAACACCGTGATGTTTGGTGCGAACAAGCATCCAAGAGACGCGAGCGTGAAAAGGCTCAAAGCGCCCAGCATCACAGGCCGCCGCCCGTAAAGGTCCGAAAGCGGCCCCATGATGATCTGCAGCACCGACGACACCGCGAGATACCCGCCGATCGAAAGCGACACGAGCGCATAATCCGCCTCGAAATCCGCCGCGATCCGGCTGAGCGAGGGCAGGAACATGTTCAGCGACAGAACCGACAGCGAGGTCAGTAAGATCAGCGTCATTAATCGGGGCGGGGTGCGCTCTGCCATGGGAAACTCCGGTTCGCCGCCAAGAGCTAGCGCGCCCCCTTGCCAACCTCAAGGCACCACTGGCGCAGCACGCGCCCCTCTGCTAATCGCCCCTCATGCTCAGGATCGACGACATCACCTATTCCATCGACGGCCGCCCCCTGTTCGAGGGCGCCTCCGCTATTATCCCCGAAGGCCACAAAGTCGGCCTCGTCGGGCGCAATGGCGCTGGCAAAACCACTCTCTTCCGGCTGATCAGGGGCGAGCTGACCCTCGACAACGGTGCCCTCTCGCTGCCCCCTCGCGCCCGCATCGGCGGTGTCGCGCAGGAAGTGCCCGGCAACGAGGTGTCGCTCATCGACACCGTGCTTGCCGCCGATACCGAACGAGCCAGCCTCTTCGCCGAAGCCGAAACCGCCACCGATCCCGCCCGCATCGCCGACATCCAGACCCGCCTTGCCGATATCGACGCATGGGGCGCCGAAGCCCGCGCCTCCTCGATCCTCCGTGGCCTCGGTTTCGATGCCGATGAACAGCGCATGCCCTGCTCCGCCTTCTCGGGGGGCTGGCGGATGCGCGTGGCACTCGCCGCCGTGCTCTTCGCACAGCCAGACCTCCTCCTCCTCGACGAACCGACCAACTACCTCGATCTCGAAGGCGCACTCTGGCTGGAAAGCTACCTGCAGAAATACCCCCACACGGTCATCATCATCAGCCACGACCGTGGCCTCCTGAACCGCGCTGTCGGCGCAATCCTCCATCTCGAAGACCGCCGCCTCACTCTCTATTCCGGCGGCTACGACACCTTCGCCCGCACCCGCGCCGAACAACGCGCCGTGCTCGCGGCCCAAGCCAAGAAGCAAGACGCCCGCCGCGCCCATCTCCAATCCTTCGTTGACCGCTTCAAAGCCAAGGCGTCGAAAGCCAAACAGGCGCAAGCGCGCGTGAAGATGCTGGAAAAGATGGAAACCATCCGCGCCCCGGAAGAAGCCGCCCGCACCGTCTTCAGCTTCCCCGAACCCGAAGAACTTTCACCGCCCATCCTCGCCTGTGAAGGTGCCTCCGTGGGCTACGGCGATACGGTGATCCTGAAAAACCTGAACCTCCGCATCGATCAAGACGACCGCATCGCGCTCTTGGGCAAGAACGGCCAAGGCAAATCCACACTCGCCAAACTCCTCTCCGGCCGCCTGCCCGCACTTTCGGGAAAACTCACCCGCTCCTCGAAACTCCGGATCGGCTTCTTTGCCCAACATCAGGTCGATGAGCTCTACATCGACGAAACCCCGCTGCAACACCTCCAGCGCGCACGCCCCGAAGAACATCAATCCAAACTCCGCGCCCGCCTCGCGGGCTTCGGACTGATGGCCGAACAGGCCGAAACAGTGGTTGGCCGCCTGTCTGGCGGGCAAAAGGCACGCCTGTCGCTCCTCCTCGCCACGCTCGACGCCCCACACCTCCTCATTCTCGACGAACCGACAAACCACCTCGATATCGAAAGCCGCGAAGCCCTCGTCGAAGCCCTCACCGCCTATTCCGGTGCCGTGATCCTCGTCAGCCACGACATGCATCTCCTCTCCCTCGTGGCCGACCGCCTCTGGCTCGTCAAAAGCGGCCGCGTCACGCCCTACGAAGAGGATCTCGACGCCTATCGCACGATGCTCCTGACCCAAGACGCGCCCGCGAAACCGGAAAAGCCGAAAGAGGAAAAGGCCCAGAAACGCGCGAGCCGGGATGAAATCCTTGCGCTGCGCGCCGAAGTCCGCAAAGCCGAAGACCGGATCGAGAAACTCGCCGCCATGCGTGACAAACTCTCCGCCATCCTCGCCGACCCGACCCTTTATGAAGACGCACGACGCGCGGATCTGGAAAGCTACAACCGGAAATTCGCCGAACTCGAAGAAGCAGAACACAAAGCCGAAAGCCTCTGGCTCGACGCCCAAGACCGGCTGGACCAAGCCGAAGCCTGATCAAAAGGGGGGCTTTGCCCCCCGCCTTCGGCTCCCCCCAGGATATTTTCGCCAATATGAAGGCGATTTCGCTTATTTTTCATATTGGGCATAAATATCCAGAATCCGAGGTGACGGCATAGCCGGAACCGAGACAAGACTTGCGGCGAAGCCGCTCCGCTTGATAGGCAAAGTCATGGATACTGCGTTTCTTGCCACTGCTTTCGCGACTCTTTTCGTTGTCATCGACCCGATTGGTCTGACGCCGCTCTTCGTGGCGCTCACGCAAGGCATGAGTGCGCCTGAGCGGCGCGCGATCGGGTTTCGTGCTTGCGTTATCGCTTTCGGGATTCTGGCCCTGTTCGGGTTGTTCGGGGAAGCGGTTCTGGGCTTCATTGGGATCCAGATGCCGTCTTTCCGGATCGCGGGCGGGATCCTCTTGTTCATGACCGCTCTCGACATGCTCTTCGAGCGACGGACAAAGCGGCGCGAAGAACATGCCGAAGAGCGGCCCGACCCTTCGATTTTCCCGCTCGGCATGCCCCTCATTGCGGGGCCCGGCGCCATTGCGACCATGATCCTTCTGACTGGCGCGCAACCGGGTGTGGCGGGGTATTTCCAAGTTCTGGGGGTCATGGCCTCGGTCTTGCTGATCGTTTTCATCCTGTTTCTTCTGGCCAATCCCATCGAACGCGCGCTCGGGCGGACGGGCACCAATATCGTCACGCGCCTCCTCGGCATGCTTCTGGCCGCCCTCGCGGTGCAATTCGTTATGGATGGCTTGATCGCTTTCGGGTTCGCCGGAGGCGGCGGTTAAGCCCTGCCTCTCGCATTCTTGCCAAGGCTTCCTAGATTAGCGTCATGAGTTCAGACAATCTCGCCACCCTCGCCTATCTCGCATTGCTCCTCGTGGCGCTCGGGGCGTGGTTCATTGCCCAGGCCCGTCGCAGCCCCGGGAAAACCGCGCAACATGCAGCGATCTGGGGTTTGATCTTCATCGGTGTGATTGCCGCTATCGGGCTCTGGGGCGATGTGCGCCAAACCGTGCTTCCTGCCGCCACAACCGTTTCAGAGGGCGGGGCGATGATCGTGCCACGCGGCCAAGACGGGCATTACCACGTGATGGCCGAAGTGAACGGCATCCGCATTGCCTTTGTTGTCGATACCGGCGCCACTGACGTGGTTCTTACCGAAAAAGATGCCGCGCGAGCAGGGATCGATCTGGCGGCGCTGACCTATACCGGGCGCGCCCGCACCGCCAATGGCGAGGTGCGCACTGCGCCTATCCGCATCGACATCTCCTTGGGTGGGATGGAGGCCTCGCGCCTTCGCGCTTCGGTCAACGAAGGGGAAATGTCCCAATCCCTTATGGGCATGTCCTTCCTGTCACGCTTCAGCCGCGTCGAGATCGCGCGCGGAGAACTGGTTCTGACCCCATGACACTTTCCGCCGACGCCATCATCACCGCGCTCGATCTGGCCCCTCACCCTGAGGGCGGCTGGTATCGCCAGACCTGGATTGCCGATGCGGCAGAGGGCGCGCGCGCCTCTGGCACGGCCATCTACTTTCTTCTCAAAGCCGGGGAAGCCAGCCATTGGCACCGTGTCGATGCCACGGAAATCTGGCTCTACCACGCGGGAGCGCCCTTGATCCTCTCCCGCGCCGCCACCGAAGAGGGGCCAGCCACAGAGGCCGTTCTCGGGCCGGATATTGCAGCGGGCGAAGCGCCCCAGCTCATCGTCCTGCCCCATCACTGGCAAGCCGCCCGCTCGACCGGCGACTGGACCCTGGTGTCTTGCACCGTCTCTCCCGGCTTTCTGTTCGAGGGTTTCACCCTCGCCCCACCCGGCTTCGACATCCCGCGAAAATAAGCGCTATTCGCGACATCTTTCTGAACGGCCATGCCGCACAGGAAGCCCAGAAAAGAAAAAGCGCCCCGGTTTCCCGGAGCGCTTCACCCTACCCTGCAAAGGCAGCTTATTTCGTGATGATCTCCGGCCCCATCAGCGACGTGGGCAACCATGTCGAGAGGATCGGGATATAGGTCACGATGATGAGGAAGACGAAGAGCACTGCGAGGAACGGCAGCGCCGCGCGCACAACTTTCATCATCGGCATCCCCGCCACGCCCGAAGTCACGAAGAGGTTCAGGCCCACAGGCGGCGTGATCATCCCGATTTCCATGTTCACCACCATGATGATGCCGAGATGGATCGGGTCGATGCCGAGTTGGATCGCAATCGGGAACACCAGCGGGGCCACAATCACGATAAGGCCCGAGGGTTCCATGAACTGGCCACCGATCAGGAGGATCACGTTCACGATGATGAGGAACATGATCGGCCCAAAGCCCTGATCCAGCATGAAGCCCGCGATCTTCTGCGGAATCTGCTCGTCGGTCAGCACGTGCTTGAGGATCAGCGCGTTGGCGATGATGAACATCAGCATGATCGTCAGCTTGCCAGCATCCAGAAGCGTGTCACGGGTGTCACGATGGAAGAAGGCCGTCAGGATCGCGTGGGGTTTGCGCAGCAAGGGCGTCGCGCGGGCGCCATCCTTGCCCTTGAGCGGCCCCATGTCGCGATAGACGAAGAGCGCGATGAGGCAGGAGTAAACCGCCGCCACTGCTGCCGCTTCTGTCGGCGTGAAGATCGCCCCCGTCACCCCCGGAATGCCGTAGATCCCGACCATGATGATCACGATCAGCATCAGGCCCCAGAACGCTTCACCGAAGCTTTCGGCAATCTCGCCCCAGCCCAGCCATTCGCCGGCCGGCATGTTGCGAATGCGCGCCATCACGTAGATCGTAACCATCAGCATCAGGCCCGCCAGAAGCCCCGGGATCACCCCCGCAAGGAACATCCGGCCAACGGAAACGTCGGTTGCCGAGGCGTACACCACCATCACGATGGACGGCGGGATCAGGATGCCCAGCGTACCCGCATTACAGATCACGCCAGCGGCGAAATCCTTGGAGTAGCCCGCCTTCACCATCGCCCCGATCACGATCGAACCGATCGCCACCACGGTTGCAGGCGAAGAGCCGGAAAGCGCTGCGAAGAGCATGCATGCAAACACACCCGCAATCGCCAAGCCGCCGCGCAAATGGCCCACACAGGCAATCGAGAAGCGGATAATGCGCTTCGCCACACCACCCGTCGACATGAAGGACGAGGCCAGAATGAAGAACGGGATCGCCAGAAGCGTGTAATGCCCCGCCATCGCGTTATAAAGCTGCGCCGCCACAGACCCGAGCGAAGTGTCCGAGAAGGCCAGAAGCACCACCATCGACGAGAGGCCGAGCGAGATCGCGATTGGCACACCGATCAGCAAAAGCCCGATGACCAGCGCGAAAAGAACAATGACTTCCATAGCTTATCGCCCTCCCTGTGCCTGAACTTCTGCCACGGCGTCTTCCGCCTCATGGCTCACAATCAGGCTGTCCCGCTTGCCTTGCGCCAGTTCGATGGTGGCTTGCACCAAGCGGAATAGGATCAGTGCCGAGGCAACAGGCAGCATCGTGTAAGGCACCATGCGCGGCATCTTGGAATAGGCGTCGCCCTGGTTGATGAGATCTTCGAGGAACCGCAGGATCCCCAGCATCGGCACCTGATCGGTCTCGAAAAAGGCCTGATCGCGGGTGCGCGCATCGAACCCGGTCGGGAACCAGCGGCCCGTGGTTTGCTCAAGCCCTGCAAAGGGGGCCCAGTAATCCCATGCGCCCTTCAAGAGCAGCGCCGCGTAAACGATACACACTGCGGCCGCAACGAGCGCCAAAATCCGGCGCCAGCGCGGGCTTGCCAGATTGGTAATCGCATCCACACCGAGGTGCGCCGTGATCTTGAACCCGTAGGCAATGCCAAAAAGCACCATCCACGCGAAGAGGATCAACACCACTTCAAGGCCCCAGATGATCATCGAGTTGAAAACGTAGCGAAGGATAACGTTGGTGAAAGTCAGCAACGTCATCAGCCCGAGCATGGCAGCAATCGCGTTTTCCTCGAAGGAATGCACGAAATGGCCAAGCGCGCTCGTGGGGCGATAGGCGGATTGCCCAGACATGGGTCCCCTCCCTTTTTGGCGATGTGGCGGATATGGTGTGAGAGGCGCGGTGCTCCCCCGAGCGCCGCACCTCTCTGAATGATCACGCGATTAGTGCTTCGCGTTGATCTCTTGTGCAGCAGCGATGTTCTCTGCGCCAACTTCGGCTTCGAACTGCGCCCAAACCGGCTTCATCGCATCAACCCATGCTGCGCGCTGCTCAGCAGTCAGCTCACGAACGGTGCCGCCAGCTGCGATGATCGCGGCCTTGGCTTCTTCGTTCACGCGGGTCGATTCCGCGTTACGAACTTCGGTCACTTCTTTCATGATGGTGCCGAGCTGCGTGCGCACGTCGTCCGGCAGGCCATTCCACCAGTCAGCCGAGGTCACGACCATGTAGTCGATGATACCGTGGTTGGTTTCGGTGATGCCGTCCTGCACTTCGAAGAACTTCTGACCGTAGATGTTCGACCAGGTGTTTTCCTGACCGTCCACAACGCCAGTCTGCAGCGCGCCGTAAACTTCTGCGAAGGCCATCGGCTGTGCGGTCGCACCAAGTGCGTTCATCTGTGCCACGAGCACGTCCGAAGGCTGCACGCGGAACTTGAGGCCGTTTGCATCGGTCGGCACGTTGAGCGCCTTGTTGGCCGAGATCTGCTTCATGCCGTTGTGCCAGAAGGCCAGCGCCAGAACGCCACGGCGGGTCATCGACTCTTTCATCTTCTGACCGATTTCCGAGTTCTGGAACTCGTCAACCGCGGCCACGTTCTTGAACATGAACGGAAGGTCGAAGAGGCGGAACTGCTTGGTGATCGGCTCGAAGAGCGAGAGCGAGGGGGCCGCAAGCTGCACGTCGCCCTGAAGCATCGCTTCCAGCACCTTTTCGTCGGTGTAGAGCGTCGAGTTCGGGAACACTTCCATGCAGGCCTTGCCGTTCATCTCAGCGTTCACGCGCTCTGCGAGCAGCGACGCGGCAATCCCTTTCGGGTGCTTGTCGGTGTTGGTCACGTGGCTGAACTTGATGACGATCTCGCCAGCATCGCAGTTTGCCGAAGCCGCTTGGCCGGTGACTGCCAGTGCAAGCGCCATTGCGGCGCCGGTCATAATCTTTTTCATGAGAACTCCTCCCGAAGTCTTTTGCTAGTGAACCACCCTCTCCCCAGAGGATGCGGTGCGGAAAGATTTGGCGCAGGGCCGCATCAGATCAAGGGAAAGTGAGAATGTTGCCCCCTGTTCTCAAAACGCCAACATTTTCAGCATTCTAGGTCGGCTCCGCCTTACGCATTGGCAAATTCCGCCACGAACCTGTGCGGGTTTTCACACAGGCATCCGCGATTTTCGTGCGGATTTCCGCACAAAATGCCAGCAGCGCAAATCGATGCAGCGCGAATCATAAAATGTAAAATTGCGATATCTAAAATGTATTTTTTAGGCCTTAAAACCAAAACACGGCAAATAAGCCAAGACTGCCACATCTGAATATATCCCATCGGACTGTCATTAATACCCATAAAAATATTCACTGCAAAGTTAGGATTCTGAAACGATTCACTGGGTGATTTTTCCAGCCGTTGTTTCTTGCAAAAAAACTGCACATTCCATTCGATCCAGCTAAAATTTTTTAAGACAGCCCCGTGCAACCTTGGAATTTTGCACTAAACCGCAAGTGGAGTGGAAATGTTTCAAACTCTGGACGCTGAAGACAGGCCTATTGGCCGCGCTCTCAATATTGCGCGCCCCAAAGCCCTTCAGCCGCACGCACAGGCGGATCGTCTATTTGAGAAGCTCGAACGCTTTCGGTCAGGTGTTGGCCTGGCGATGGCGAATGTTCTTATCGTCGCCAATGATCCGGGTAATCTCGAAGGGCTCGCCGCCGGGCAAGGTGCTAATGTCGTCTGGGCGCAGGATATTGCCACTGCGGATATGAAACTGTCCATCGCCCACGTGCGCCCCCACTTCCTCTTTTTGAAGTTGGAAGACGGTGTGGATCTTGTCCATTTCACCGAAACCGTGAACCACTTCCGTCACAAACACCCGGACATCGCCGTCGTGCTGCTGTCCGAAAAATTCCTCCAAGATGAAACAGGCAAGGCTCGCCCTCGCTTTTGCGAAGCAAGCGTCGCGCTTCCGACAACCCCGGAAAAGCTGCAAGAAGCATCTGTGGCTGCGCAAAAGAACCGACCTAACCTTGCAAACCACTTCCAGAAATGACCATGACCAAACTCACGACAACCCAGCCGCACGCCTCCCTCCGCCAGTATATTAACAGCCTGCCAAGCAACCCCTTCCCTCGACAGAGCACCCTGCAAGACCAGTTCTTCGACTTCAAAGTCAAAGACGTACTCAACATGACGGAAGCCGAACTGAAAAAGCAGCTTGGCTATGTGGTCGGCATGGGCGAAGTTTCACGCAATAAGTTTTTGGCGATACTGGAGGACATCCGTAGCGCGAATGTTATGTCATAACGCGCAACGCAATAAAATTGCGCTCATGCGCCCAATTCTCACATGACCTACTCTTTTGAGTGGGTCTTTTTTGCAATTGGCGTCAGATAATGGATCAAATGCATGCCGATCTCTCGACCAACCCATTAAGACATATAGGATATACCGATATGTCCAATATTCCCGATTTATTCTCAATCTTTCGCCTTAATGGTCATTCAAAAGCCGCCGCCCGATCTTTAAATGGCGCGGAACCGCTATAAGTGAACGGCAGAATTTAAATTCCACTCACTTTACGGTTTCTGTTGAAGGTTCGGGTTCGCACTCTAGGAAAGTTAGACTTCAAATGTTGTCCAAAGACATTGAGAACCACTCTCTCCGTCAGTATATCAGCGGTCTATCAGTTTTTCCGTTCCCCCGGCAGTCTACCCTTGATGATCAGTTCTTCACTCTGAAAGTCAAAGACGTGCTGGATATGTCTCCCGTGCAGCTTCGCCGCGAAGTCGCCTATGTCGTTGGCATGGGACCTGTCACGCGAAAGCATTTCCTAGCGCTTCTCGCAGAACTCCGCACCGGTCTGCGCGGATCCACCGAGTAACCAGCCCTATCTTGCGATTTTCTTGCCCCGATGCCATGCTCGTCGGGCCGCGGCCCCGCATACAAATAAGAACCGTTGGCAGCGTACGAGGAACCCGCAGTGCCAACGCCCAGCCGCAAGAACCTGCTGCTCATCAGCCTTGATGATTGCGTGGCCTTCTGGCGCTACCGCGATCTCTTCGGCCAAACGCTGCAAACCCCCAACCTCGACCGCATCTGCGCCCAATCCACCGCCTTCCACGCGGCCTATAGCCAAGTGCCCCTTTGCGGCCCCTCGCGCGCCAGCTTCATGTCCGGTCAGTCGCCGCACACCCTGGGAATTTTCTCCAACAAAGTCAGTGTGTTCGACCGCATCTCCCCGAAAGACATGTGGGCCTACCGCCTCAAGGAACAGGGCTGGTTCTGCTCCTCCGGCGGCAAGGTGCACCATGGCTTCCGCCCCCTCGCCGAAGAGCCGCACAACGTTCTTTACAATGACGAGCGCAAACACTTCCGGATCGACATCAAGCTGCCTCCGGACCGCGAGCAAACCGCGCTCGGCGGCCATGGCAACGGCCTCGCCACCCTCGATCCTGCCGATGACCACCGCTATTACGATGCCAATTCCGCCGACAGCGCGATCGAATTCCTGAACGGCCAGACCCCCGGCGAACCCTTCTATCGTGAAGTCGGCTTCTTCGGCCCGCACACCCCGTTCATCACGCCGATGCGCTACAAGAAGCTCTATCGCTACGGCAAAATGCGCCAACCGGAAGCGTGGGAAAATGGCTGGGATCACAACGCCTTCGCAGACACCTTCATGCGCGAGAACCATGACCTGAAGCGCAATCTTCACTGGCAAAAGAGCGTGCGCAACTATTTCTCCGCCGTGAGCCACGTCGACCACCATTTGGGCCGCGTCTGGGACGCCCTCAAGGCCTCGCCCCATGCCGAAAACACCCTCGTCGTCATTCTCTCCGATCACGGCTTTCACTTGGGCGAAAAGAACCGCTTCCGCAAAACCTCGCTCTGGGAACAGGTCGCGG
>RFUP01000250.1 GCA_009922885.1 Paracoccaceae bacterium | reverse complement strand
GCCTCGGGTCTTCCAGCGGATTCCACCCTTCGGGCAGATCAAGCCCCGCGATCCACGCGGCCCCATCCGCCCCCGTCGCCGCCTTCAGATCGAACCCCGCGCAAAACCCGCCCTCGCCGGTCAGGATCGCCACATCCGCGCCCGCATCCGCCTCGAAATCCACAAAAGCCGCGTAAAGCGCTCGCGCCGTAGCAGGGTCCACCGCATTCCGCGCCTCGGGCCGCCGGATCGTCACCACCCGCACCCGCCCCACTCTATCCACCGAAACCGTCATGCCCTGTTCCTCCCCTTGCACGCCCATGCTACACCCTCCCATCGAAGGAGCGCCCCATGCAAGAGATCGAAGAAAAACTTGCCCATCTGATCCGCACAGTGGACGACCTTTCCGATGTGGTCGCCGCCCAAGCCCGCGAGATCGACGTGCTGAACCGCCGCGTCAAACTGCTGATGGAACGCGAAGCCGAGCGCCTCCAAGGCGAGTCCGGTGGCATCCATGTTGGCGACGAGCGCCCGCCCCACTGGTAATCAGCGCGACTTCAAGTCCGCCGCCACCACCGCGCCATCGTGCAGCAAGAGCGTGCCCCAAGAGCTGTTGTCGCCCAGCGTCTGGTAGACGTTCACAAACACCGTCTCGCGTTCGAGCTTCGCCAAACCCCGCCCGCAGGGCTTGCCCGCCGCCACGCCGCACACCTTGGCTTTCACGCCTTCATAAGCGGCATCCGTTTCGCCCTTGGGCAGGGTCTTGCCCACAGGCCCATAGCGCAATTCCTCGTATAGCTCCGCCGACCCGAACATCGCCAAAGCCCCTGTGAACTGGCGCAAGCACCCGTCCGCGAAGCCCGAAACGAACATCGTCCGCGCCACCGCACTGCCCGGTACTGTGTCGTAAAGCCGATAGCGCGCGCTCCGCTCGGGATAGCTCTCCACCGCCTTGCCAAGGTCGCGTTCGCTCACCCCACACAGGCGGCCCACCTTGCCCACGGGCATCACCACACCTTGGGGCACATCCTCGCTCGTGGCTTCCTTCATCAGAACCGGAGCCGCTTTCGCCTCGGTCTTGGGTTTCGCCTTCAAGAACCCGAACACACCCGCCTTCGCAGGGGCTTCCGGTTCGGCCAAAGCCGCCACTTCAACCGTTTCATCTACGGGCGTTTCCCCAACAGGCGCTTCCTCAACAGGTGCCGCCTCGGCCTTCGTTTTCAGGAACCCGAACAGCCCCTTCTTCGGCGGGGCTTCCTCTACAGCCGGAACAGCCACAGCCGCGACCGCCTCTTCAGGCACCGCCTCAAGAGCCACGCCTTTGCGGAACAACCCACGCAGGAACCCGCCTGTTTCCATCGCCATAGGCTCCGGCACTGCCGCGATCTCCGCCACGGGTGCTTCTTCGGCCAATTTCACATCGGAAAGCTTCTCAACGTCTTTCAACGGATCAGACGCGCACGCCGCCAACCCCATAAAAGACACCAGAACCAGAGCAAATCTATAATCCATGCCGCGGGTGTAGCCCGCCGCCACCACAGCCGTCCACTGCGGAATAACCCAACCGCAGCTTTCCGCTCAGACTTCTTCCACCATCACCACACCGGGCAAGCTCTTGATCGCGCCCTTGATTTGCGGCGTCACAGGGTATTCCACCCCCGCATCGATCTCCACTTCGCCCGGCAGATCGGGATGGATCAGGCAGAACTGGATCGGCCCTCGGCCCACGCCCCGCGCCTTTTCCGCCGCTTCCCGCAGCACCGTCGCCACGATCCCCACGGCCTCTGGCTCTTCCACGAAAATCTTCAGCCCAGAAGAGCCCGCATCCGCCACCACCTGCTCCATCGGCGCCACCGAACGCGCCACCGGATCGAACTGACCCTCGTTGAAGCGCGCCTCCAGCGTCATCACCACCTGCACGGTCTGGTCAAACACCGCCCGCACCGTGTCGAAATTCTCTGGGAAAAGCGCCATGCCGGAAACCTGCCCGGTCGGGTCCGAGATGTTCATCCGGAAGAACCGCGTGCCCCGCCCCGATTTGCGCTCCTGCAACGCCGAAACGATCACCCCCACACGGCCCACTGCCGCGCCATCGCGCTCGGCCTTGTCCTGCAACTCCTGCAGCGTCATCACCTTCTTGCGCCGGAGCGCAGGCAGGTAATCGTCCAGAGGGTGGCCCGAAAGATAGAACCCGATCGCCTTGTGCTCTTCTGCCAAGCGATCCGCCGGCATCCAGTCGGCCACCGGCAGCAAACGCGGCTCCGGCAGGTCATCCCCGCCCTCACCGAACAGCGATACCTGATTAGAGGCGCGGCTCTCGTGCACCGCCGCCGAATAGCCCACCAAGGCCTCCAAGCTGTCGAACACACGGCGTCGGTTGCTGTCGAGCTGGTCGAACGCCCCCGCCCGCGCCAGCATCTCCAAGGGCCGCTTGCCCACGCGCTTCAAATCCACGCGCCGGGCGAAATCGAACAACGTCACGAAAGGCTTCGCCCCCCGCGCCTCCACGATCAGCTTCATCGCCTCCACGCCCACGTTCTTCAACGCACCCAGCGCATAAACGAGCTTGCCCTCATCCACGGTAAACGTCGCATCCGAGCGGTTCACGCACGGCGGCACGATCTCGATCTGCAAGCCCCGCCGCACT
Organism: Paracoccaceae bacterium; assembly: GCA_009922885.1. Classification (GTDB taxonomy): domain Bacteria; phylum Pseudomonadota; class Alphaproteobacteria; order Rhodobacterales; family Rhodobacteraceae; genus UBA9554. The sequence continues at coordinate 1,305 of RFUP01000250.1, read as the reverse complement.
TCATCGGCATAAACCGAAAGCTTGTCGGTCAGGTGGATATCGCAGTTCATGACCCCCGCCATGAACTCCACCGGATGGTTCGCCTTGAGCCACCCCGTCTGGTAACTCACCACCGCATAGGCCGCCGCGTGCGACTTGTTGAAGCCGTAGTTGGCGAACTTCTCCAGAAGGTCGAACACCTCGCCCGCCTTCTTCGCATCCACATTATGCGTGGCCTTCGCGCCTTCGATGAACTTCGGGCGCTCCTTCGCCATTTCCTCGGCGATCTTCTTACCCATCGCACGGCGCAAAAGGTCCGCGCCACCAAGGCTATAGCCCGCCATCACCTGCGCGATCTGCATCACCTGTTCCTGATAAACGATGATGCCCTGCGTCTCTTCGAGGATATGGTCGATCGTCGGATGGATCGACTCCAAGGGCTTCAGCCCGTGCTTCACCTCGCAATAGGTCGGGATATTCTCCATCGGGCCGGGGCGATAGAGCGCCACCAGCGCCACGATATCCTCGATGCACGTGGGCTTCATGCGCCGAAGCGCATCCATCATGCCCGAGCTTTCCACCTGAAACACCGCCACCGTGCGCGCTTTGGCGTAAAGCTCGTATGTCTTGGCATCCTCCAGGGGAATGGCGTTGATCTCGTCCACCGCGCCCTCGGGCGGCTCATAAAGCGTCGTGCCATCGGCGGCGATATGCAGATGCCGCCCCTGCCCACGGATCAGGTCCACGGCGTTCTGGATCACCGTCAGCGTCTTCAACCCGAGGAAGTCGAACTTCACCAAGCCCGCCTGCTCCACCCATTTCATGTTGAACTGGGTCGCAGGCATGTCCGAGCGCGGATCCTGATACAAAGGCACCAACCGATCCAAAGGCCGATCCCCGATCACCACCCCCGCCGCGTGCGTGGACGCGTTCCTCAGAAGCCCTTCCACCTGCTGGCCGTAGTCCAGAAGCCGCTGCACAACCTCCTCGCTCCGCGCCGCCTCGCGCAACCGCTCTTCCTGTGCCAAGGCCTGCTCGATGGAAACGGGCTTCACCCCTTCCACGGGGATCAGCTTCGAAAGCCGGTCCACCTGCCCGTAAGGCATTTGCAACACCCGCCCCACGTCCCGCACCGCCGCTTTCGACAGTAGCGCACCGAAGGTGATGATCTGGGCCACCTTGTCGCGGCCGTATTTCTCCTGAACGTATTGGATCACCTCTTCCCGGCGATCCATGCAGAAGTCGATGTCGAAGTCCGGCATCGAGACGCGCTCGGGATTGAGGAAGCGCTCGAAGAGGAGCGAATAGCGCAAGGGATCAAGGTCG
>RFUP01000249.1 GCA_009922885.1 Paracoccaceae bacterium | reverse complement strand
CGCACCGGGATCGGTGCCTATGGCGACGACGCTGGTGATGTTGGTCGCGGCGGCAATTGTGCTGGTGAAAACGATGCGCCTGCCGAAAGCCGAAGGCGAGACAGTGGCCAAGGATATCCTGCCGCTGACGGTGATCCTCTTCGCGGGGCTTCTGGTGGGCTATGGGCTCTTGCTGAAGCCTCTGGGGTTCCTGCCGACCTCGGCCTTGTTCCTGATCGCGGCGATCAAGATCCTTTCGGGGCGGAACTGGGCGTGGGTGGTGGGCATTTCGCTGGTGAGCCTTCTGGGGATCTGGCTCGTGTTCCGGATCGTTTTCACGGTGCTGATGCCTGCGGGGATCGTGCCTGAGGCGGAAATTATCCAAATCTTCCGTAATCTTATGGGAGGGGCCAAGTGATGGACGCAGTTTTGGCTTTCTTTACGGTGTTCCTCAATCCCGAGCTGTTGCTGCTGGTCGGTGTGGGCACATTCGCGGGCGTTTACGTGGGCGCGATCCCCGGCCTTTCGGTCACAATGGCGGTTTCGATCCTGATTTCGTTTACCTTCTCATGGGACGTTTACCCCGCGATTTCGCTGATGATCGGTATCTATATGGGCGGGGTTTATGGCGGTTCGCGCACGGCGATCCTGCTGAACATCCCCGGCGCGCCTTCAGCGATTGCGACCGCGATGGACGGCTATCCGATGGCGCTGCGCGGGGAAGCCGGCACGGCGATTGGCGTGACGACGGTGATGTCGTTCATCGGCGGGTTCATCGGGATTTTCGTGCTGGCGGTGGCCGCGCCTTTCGTTTCTGATTTTGCCCTCAAGTTCCAGCCGCGAGACTATATGCTCTTGGCGGTGTTGGGGATTTTGCTGGTGGGCTCGCTGTCGCAAGGTTCATTGGCGAAGGGCATTCTGGCTGGTGCCTTGGGCATCGCGATTGGTGCTGTGGGCCGTGACCCGCTGACCTTTACCGAGCGCTTCACCTTCGATCTCTCGATCATGCAATCGGGCATCAGCTTCATTGCGGTGATGATCGGGATGTTCGGGGTGTCGGAAGCGCTTTTGCAGCTTCACCATATCAAGAGCCCTGCGATCCGGCAGAAGATCGAGCGGATCGTGCCTTCGTGGGCGACGGTGAAGAAGCACCTGCCGCTTTCGCTGCAAACCTCGACCATCGGGGTGGTGATCGGGGCGCTGCCCGGCACCGGGGGCGATATCGCGGCGCTGATGGCTTATGACCATGCCAAGCGCGTGACGAAGAACCCCGAACGGCCCTTTGGCGAGGGCGCGATGGAGGGGCTCGTGGCACCGGAAACCGCGAATAACGCGGCGGTGGGCGGGGCGTTTATCCCGATGATGACGCTGGGCATTCCGGGCGATGCGGTGACCGCGATCATGATCGGCGCGCTTTTCATCCATGGCCTCAACCCCGGCCCGATGCTGATGATCGACAAGCCGGATATGTTCTGGTTCATCGTGGGCGCGCTGGTGATGGCGAACTTCTTCATGCTGGTGTTCGGCCTGACGGGGATCAAGCTCTTTACCAAGATCGTCGAGATGCCGCGTGCGGTGCTTATCCCGTTGATTTTGCTTCTCTCCATCGTCGGGGCCTATGCGGTGAACAATTCGCTGACCGATGTGTATTGGATGCTTGGTTTCGGTGTGTTCGGTTATTTCATGCGGCACTACGGCTATCCCTTGGGGCCGGTGATCTTGGGCGTGATCCTGTCGCGGCTTCTGGATGACAACTGGCGGCGGGCAATCATTTCCGAACGCGAGGATCTGGGCCGCTTCTTTTACGGTATCGTCACAAGCCCGCTTTCGCTCGTGCTGTTCGTGGCCGTGATCCTGATTTTCGTATCGCAAACCCCGGTGTGGGGATGGGCAAAGGCGCGCCTTGGCGCAAGGAAGGCATGAGATGAGCACGGCACCTGACCTGCTTCTGGGACTGATCGGCGACAATATCGCGGCGTCGCGTTCGCCCTTGCTGCATACGCTTGTGGGGCGGCAGAACGAGATGCGCGTGCGCTATGACCGTTTGGTGCCGCCGCAAATGGGGATGGGGTTTGACGAGGTTTTCGCCCATGCCCAAAAGAACGGCTATCGCGGGGTGAACGTGACCTATCCCTACAAGGAAGTCGTTTGCGCCCATGTGCGGGTCGACGATCCTTCGGTGCGGGCGGTGGGCGCGGTGAATACCGTGATCTTCGGCGAAGATGGCCCGAGGGGGCATAATACCGACTATTCGGGCTTCATGGCGGCCTATCGCAACGTGCGCGGCGCGGCGGTTCCGGGGACGGTGTTGATGATCGGGACTGGCGGTGTGGGCCGTGCGGTGGCCTTTGGGCTGGCGGGGCTAGGCACGCGAGAATTGCGCCTGATGGACCGCGCGCCGGAGAAAGCGGAAGCCTTGGCCGAAGCGCTGCATTCGGTGGCGCCGGATATGAAAATCTCGATCTGGGTGGACCCGGCGAAGGCGGCCGAAGGGGCGACGGGTCTGATCAATTGCACGCCTGTGGGCATGGTGGGCTATGGCGGCACGCCTTTGCCGCGCGCAGCGATGAAAGGCGCGGAATGGGCCTTCGATGCGGTTTATACGCCTGTGGACACGCAGTTCTTGCAGGAGGCTGAAGCCGAAGGTTTGGCGGTGCTGTCGGGCTGGGAACTCTTTTTCTATCAAGGGGTTCACGCGTGGAAGCTGTTCGCGGGGCTGCCCTTGGACGAGGCCGCGTTGCGGCATGATCTTATGACCACGGGGGAAGTGGTATGAAGACCTCCATCGCGACGGTTTCGATTTCCGGGAATTTCGGTGAGAAACTCGAAGCCATCGCGGCGGCGGGGTTCGACGGGATCGAGATCTTCGAGCAGGATTTCATTGCCGATGCCGGAAGCCCGCGCGAGGTGGGGGAGCGCATTCGGGGGATGGGGCTGGAGATCACGCTTTTCCAGCCGTTCCGCGATTTCGAGGGCCTTCCCAAGGCGTTGCGGGCGAAGGCGTTTGACCGGGCCGAGCGGAAGTTCGACCTGATGGGGGAGTTGGGCACGGATCTGGTGCTCTTCTGTTCGTCGGTGCATCCAGAGGCTCTGGGCGGGATTGACCGGGCGGCGGAGGACTTCCGCGCGTTGGGCGAGCGCGCAGCAAAGCGCGGGATTCGTGTGGGATATGAAGCGCTTGCCTGGGGGCGGCATGTGAATGACCACCGCGATGCATGGGAGATCGTGCGGCGGGCGGATCATGCGAATATCGGGATTATTCTCGACAGTTTCCACACGCTGGGGCGTGGGATTGATCCGCAGTCGATCCGCTCGATCCCCGGCGACAAGATTTTCTTCGTGCAGCTTGCCGATGCGCCAAAGATCGATATGGACCTGCTGTATTGGTCGCGCCACTTCCGCAATATGCCGGGCGAGGGTGACTTGCCGGTGACGGATTTCATGCGGGCGGTGATGGCGGCGGGCTATAAGGGCCCGATAAGCCTAGAGATTTTCAACGACCAGTTCCGGGGCGGCTTGCCGCGCACCATTGCGAAGGACGGGCATCGATCGCTGGTGGCCTTGATGGATGATGTGCGGCGCGCGGAGCCGGAGGTGGCTTTGGACGTGGCGCCGATGCCTCAGCGGTGCGGGGTAAAGGGCGCGGAGTTCGTCGAGTTCGCAACGCGGGGCGGCGATGCGGCAGTGCTGAAAGGGTTGCTTTCAGGGCTTGGGTTCGCGGAAGCGGGCAAGCATGTGTCGAAGGCCGCGAGCCTCTGGCAGCAGGGCGGCGCGCGGATCGTGGTGAACGAGGAAGCGCGGGATTTCGCGGGTACGGCTTACAATGTGCATGGCACGTCGGTGTGCGATATCGGGGTGCGGGTGGCTTCGGCAGGCGATGCGGTGGAGCGCGCGGTGCGCTTGGGTGCGCCTGCGTTTTCGCAGCCTTTGGGCGCGGGGCAGTTGGATATTCCGGCGATCCGGGGCTTGGGCGGGTCGGTGCTGCATTTCCTCGATGCGCGGCACGAGGG
>RFUP01000248.1 GCA_009922885.1 Paracoccaceae bacterium | reverse complement strand
GATACGCGCGCAGAAACCTTCGCACCCGGCGGCCCCGAGTTCATCGCGCTGGAACTCTATGTTGCCTCGCGCGGGAACGGGCTTTCGGTTGAAGGCGTCTCGCTGCGTAACTGATGCTATTGTTCGGGGGCGGGCCGAGTGCTTGCCCCCGGACCACAAAAAACCAATCGAACAGGGATAAGCGGCTCCATTCAGGGGCGACCGGAGCGCGCGCAGGCGGGCACTGGCAGGATGTAGACATAAACTTCGGAGTTAGAGGCGCATGATCTCTCGCCGTGATTTCCTTCAGGTGGCAATGGCCACCTCCGCTCTTTACAGTGCCTCGGGCTTTGGCAACTGGGCGAAGCTCGCCGCGCAGCAAGCGCTGACCCAAGACGATCTGCTGAAGTTCGACACGTTCGGTAACGTGACACTAATGCACATCACCGATATCCACGCGCAGCTGGTGCCGCATTATTTCCGTGAGCCGGAAATCAACCTCGGTGTTGGTTCGGCCAAAGGGAACGTGCCGCACATCACGGGCGGGGATTACCGCAAGCTTTACGGGATCGCAGATGGCAGCCCGAATGCCTATGCGCTGACCTACAATGACTTTGCGTCGCTCGCGAAGGGCTATGGCAAGATCGGCGGCATGGATCGTGCAGCGACTGTCATCAACGCGATCCGCGCCGAGCGCCCTGATGCGCTCCTGTTGGATGGTGGCGATACGTGGCATGGCTCGTATACCTGCTTCCAGACCAACGGTCAGGACGTGGTGAACGTGATGAACGCGTTGAAGCCCGATGCGATGACTTTCCACTGGGAATTCACGCTGGGCCAAGACCGTGTGCGTGAATTGGTGGCGTCGTCGCCCTTCGCGATGCTGGGCCAGAACATTTTCAACGCCGAGTGGGACGAGCCTGCAGAAGAGTTCAAACCCTACGAGTTCTTTGAGCGCGGTGGCGTGAAGATCGCCGTGATCGGGCAGGCCTTCCCCTATATGCCGATTGCCAACCCCGGTTGGATGTTCCCCGACTTCTCCTTCGGTATCCGTGACCAGCGGATGCAGGAGATGGTGGACGAGGTGCGTGCCGAGGGCGCGGAGCTGGTGGTTTGCCTTTCCCACAACGGGTTCGACGTGGACAAGCAGATGGCAAGCCGTGTGAAAGGGATCGACGTGATCCTGACGGGTCACACCCATGACGCGCTGCCGGAGCCGGTTCTGGTGGGTGAGACGATCCTGATCGCCTCGGGCAGCCATGGCAAGTTCATCACCCGCGTTGATCTGGACGTGCGCGATGGCCGCATGATGGGCTTCCGCACCAAGCTGATCCCGCTCTTCGCCGATGTGATTGCTCCCGATCCGGAAGTGGCCGTTGTGATCGAAGCCGAGCGCGCGCCCTATAAGGCGCAGCTGGAAGAAGTGATCGGGCGGACCGATGCGGATTCGCTGCTTTACCGCCGTGGCAACTTCAACGGTTCGTGGGATGATCTGATCTGTGACGCGCTTCTGTCGGAGCGGGAAGCGGATATCGCGATGTCGCCGGGCGTGCGTTGGGGCACTTCGGTGCTGCCCGATAGCGAGATCACCCGTGAAGACCTGTGGACGGTCACGTCGATGACCTATCCGAACGCTTATCGCACGGAAATGACCGGGGAATTCATCCACACGATCATGGAAGACGTGGCGGATAACCTGTTCAACCCGGACCCCTATTACCAGCAGGGCGGCGACATGGTGCGCGTGGGTGGCATGGGCTACACGATTGACGTGACGAAGCCGATGGGCAGCCGGATCACCGATATGATCCTGCTGAAAACCGGCGAGAAGATCGATCCGGCGAAGTCTTACGTCGTGGCGGGCTGGGCCTCGGTGAACGAGGGCACGGAAGGCCCGCAGATCTGGGATGTGGTGGAAAGCCATATCAAGAAGCAGGGCACCGTTTCGGTGAAACCCAATACGAGTGTGAAGGTGCTGGGCGCGTAAGCGCCCGCACTTGCGACCAATTGGCATTTGAACTGCAAAACAAATTCATGTAAATGAATTTGTTAATGAAAGAGGAGGCGACGAACGACATGACCGACCGTTCCGAAGACAATTCGCCCTCGCGCCGCGCGTTCCTGAAGGGCACGCTGGCCGCGGGCGGGGCGCTTGCGGGGGCCACGATGGCCCGTGCCGAAGGGCCCGATCCGTTGATCACTGAAAAGCAGCCTTGGGCCATGGGCACGGGCGATGGTGTGGACGCAACGCCTTACGGCATGCCGATCCGTTTCGAAGGCGACGTTGTGCGCCGGAACGTGGAATGGCTGACGGCGGACACGATCTCGTCGATCAACTTCACGCCGATCCATGCGCTTGACGGCACGATCACCCCGCAGGGCTGCGCTTTCGAGCGCCATCACTCGGGCGCGATCGAGCTTTCGAAAGACGACTATCGTTTGATGATCAACGGCTTGGTCGATCAGCCGTTGGTGTTCACCTATGCCGATCTGGAGCGTTTCCCGCGTGTGACGCGCACGTTCTTCCTTGAGTGCGCCGCCAACACCGGCATGGAATGGGCGGGTGCGCAGCTGAATGGCGCGCAGTTCACCCATGGCATGATCCACAACATGGAATACACCGGCGTGACGCTGCGGACGCTTCTGGAAGAAGCAGGCCTCGGCGCTGCGGGCGATTTCAAAGACAAGTGGCTTTACGTGGAAGGCGCGGATGCCTCGTCGAACGGCCGTTCGATCCCGCTGGAAAAGGCGCTTGATGACTGCATGATCGCCTTCAAGGCCAATGGCGAGGCACTGCGCAAGGAGCACGGTTATCCGGTGCGCCTCGTGGTTCCGGGCTGGGAAGGCAATATGTGGGTGAAGTGGCTGCGTCGCATGGAAGTGACTGCGCAGGCTATCGAATCCCGCGAAGAGACCTCGAAATATACCGACACGCTTGAAAACGGCACGAGCCGCAAGTGGACTTGGGTTATGGATGCGAAATCCATCATCACCTCGCCCTCGCCGCAGTCGCCCATCAAGCACGGCCACGGGCCTTTGGTGATCACGGGCCTCGCATGGTCGGGCCGTGGTGCGATCACGGGTGTGGATGTGTCGCTCGACGGTGGCAAGAACTGGCAAGAAGCCCGTTTGGCCGCTCCGGGGCAGGACAAGGCGCTGACGCGTTTCTACCTCGATATCAACTGGCAGGGCGAAGAGATGTTGCTGCAGGCGCGTGCGAAGGACTCGACTGGCTATGTCCAGCCGACCAAGGCACAGCTTCGCGAAGTGCGCGGCCTCAACTCGATCTACCACAATAACTGCATCCAGACCTGGCACGTCTATCCGACCGGGGAGGCCGAAAATGTCGAAGTCTCTTAATCTTTTCGCATCTGTCGCCGCTGCGGCACTGATCGCATCGCCGGTAATGGCGGAGAAGTTCGGCCTTGGCCGTGCCGCTCTGCCCGAGGAAATCGCGGCGTGGAACCTTGATGTGTCTCCGAATGGCGATGGCCTGCCGGCGGGTTCGGGTTCGGTTGCGGATGGCGAGAATATCTTCTCTGAGAACTGTGCGATCTGCCACGGCGAATTCGCGGAAGGTGTGGACAACTGGCCGAAGCTGGCTGGCGGTATGGACACGCTCGACCGGGATGATCCGCTGAAGACGGTGGGTTCCTACTGGCCGCATCTCTCGACCGCTTGGGACTACGTGCACCGTTCGATGCCCTTCGGCAATGCGCAGACGATGAGCGTGGACGATACCTACGCGATCGTGGCCTACATTCTTTACTCGAACGACCTCGTGGACGATGACTTCGTGCTCTCCAACGAGAACTTCCTCGACGTGAAGATGCCGAATGCGGACGGGTTCATCATTGATGACCGCGAGACGTCGGAAAAGCACTTCTGGAACGCAGAGCCGTGCATGACCAACTGCAAAGAGTCGGTTGAGATCACGATGCGTGCGACGGTTCTGGATGTGACGCCGAACGATCCGAACGACGATGCTCCGGCGGCGGCGGAACCTGCAGCGGCTCCGGCAGAAGAGCAGAAGGCCGAAG
>RFUP01000247.1 GCA_009922885.1 Paracoccaceae bacterium | reverse complement strand
CGGTGGTGGCTCAGATGGTGGCGGCCAGCCAGGCGGCCAGGTCGGTCGGGCCCTGGAAGTCGAGCAGGGCGTCCGCCAGGGCTTCCAAATGATCCACTGGTAAAGCCTGGATCTGAGCGGTGGTGGCTTCTGAGAGGGGGCCGCAGCGGCAGTCATCTCCACGCCTCCCTGACGCCAGCTATGAGCCTGAAGATCCCTGCGGTGAACTCACAGACTGGTCGAAACCTGCTCCTGCAGCCTTTGCAGATTGGCGGCTGTGGGCGATGCAGCACCGCGGCGCCAGCGACGGATCGTGGATGGGCTGAGGTGCAGGGCCTCGGCCAGCTGGGCAACGGTGCTCGTGCCTGCTTGCATAGCCTCGTCAATCAGCTCAGCGATGCGTTGGTGACTGATGTCGGCATCGGTGGTGGCATCAAGGCGCTCAAAATCCACACGGGGGGCGGTGTGCACCCAGCCGCCGCCACTAGGGCGTTCCTTGAGCAAGGCACCATCGGGCGTGATCTTGAACCTCGCGACTGTTGGCTTTCCAGGCTGTGATGATCCGGATGCGCCCCTCACGCTTGGTGTAGACGACGATGAGGAGCCGGCCCTGCGCGTGCCCGTAGAGACGAAAACGCTCCTCGTTGTAGTCGCTGCGCTTGTCTGGCTGATGGATGGCCTGCGGATCGAGGAAGGCTGTGGCTGCGAAGCCGAAGTCAAATCCTCGCGTTTCATTGACTTGGTCGCTTTTGGCTTCATCCCATTCAAACTCCAGATCCTGCAAGGGTTGTCAAGGTATTGCTGGCGGCTTCTGTTATCTGGGCTATGAGGCAAGGATAGGGCATTTTTTCGGGGATGTCGGCCTGGAGTTGGGGCTGAAGCTCGTGAGAGGCTTGGTGGAAGTAAAGCCTCGCTGGCAGCAGGAGGCCGAACAGCTCGTTCGGTCTGGGGGTCATGGCGGCTCAGGGGGAAGCCCGTCAGGCGCAATTTTGAATTTTGGGGCTAAAGAGACCAGATGTGGTGTGCCCTGAACATCTCAGGCACTCATCCGCTCGATCAGGATCGGCATCGCCAGCCGATACACCAGCCACACCAGCAGCAGCAGCAGCGCTGAGCCGCCCAGTGCCAGCGCCCATTCGCCCAGCAGCTCCGGCGGCTGGCCGGTGAACCAGGCGCGGGCATTGAGGATCAGCGGCGTGAGCGGGTTGAGCCGCATCAGCGTCGCCGTCCAGCCCGTGGACGCCAGCGGGAACACCACCGGGCTCAGAAACATCAGAAACTGGGTGATCAGCGGGATGCCTCGGCCGATGTCGCCATAGAGCACCCCCAGGGGGGTGATCAGCAGGCCCAGCGCTGTGCCCGTGAGCACGAGGCTCAGCAGTCCCAACGGGATCAACAGCCCGCCTAAGCCGGGATGGACCCCCAGAAACGGAAGCACCAGCAGCAGGATGCCGAGCTTGATGGCGGCGTTGAACAGCGTCTGATACACACCACTCACGATCAGCGCTTCGCGGGGGAAGTTGATCTTGGCCAGCAGCGCCTTGTTGGCATTCACCTGCAGCAGCGGCGCATTGAGTGCGTCGATCAGGATCGACCACAGCAGCGTGCCGGTGAACACAAACCATTTATTGAACGGAGCGACATATCGGAAATCAGGGTTCCGGTTAGAAAAGTTCCGCGCTAGCTCATCGTCGGAAATTGCGCCGTTGTTGTCGGCGAGTTCCGCGTGCACTATGCGGGCTTCTTCGATCCGGGCTTCGGGCATGGGGTTCCGGCGCGGGGGGTGTTGGAGGTTCGGTGCCATGAGGCGCCGTTTGTGCTCGAACATGGGCAGGTCGTGGGTCGCTTGGTTTACGAGCGCATGGATGCGCGGCCTGATACGCTCTATGGCGTTGATATCAAATCGAATTATCAGGGTCAGGGCCTGAAGCTCTCGAAGCATTTCAAGGCCTGAGAACCGCCCTTCCCTTGCGTTTCGGAAGTGTATGGATTGCGTATGGCTTGCGTATGGCAAGCGTCATGACGTTCGGCGGCTGAACTCAGTCTTCGAAAAGCTCCGACTGACCCTCCATATCCTCGTCTTCGTCGCCCCCTTCGCCCAAGCGCGGGCCGGTGCCCGGTGGTGGGCGATTATCGAGAAGGCCCGCCGAACGCAGTTCTTTGAGGCCAGGAAGATCGCGCGCGCTTTCAAGTCCGAAGTGATCGAGGAAGAGCTGTGTGACGACGAAGGTCACAGGTCGGCCTGGCGTCATGCGGCGACGGCCGAAACGGATCCACTCCATTTCGAGAAGCTGGTCCACGGTGCCACGGCTCACGGTCACGCCGCGGATCTCTTCGATCTCGGCGCGGGTGACGGGCTGGTGATAGGCGATGATGGCAAGGGTTTCGATCGCGGCGCGGGACAGCTTGCGCGTTTCGACGGTTTCCTTTTGCATCAGGAAGCCAAGATCGGGCGCAGTGCGGATGGCCCAAGCATCGCCCACTTTCACCACACGCACCCCCCTGCCCTCGTAGCGCTTGCGCAGATGCACCAGCGCCTCGGCGGGATCGCAGCCATGCGGCATGCGGGCGGTCAATTCGGCCACACTGACTGGCTCTGCGGCTGCAAAAAGGATCGCTTCAACCATGCGTTCCTGCTCGGCCATCGGCGGGGCTTCGAACAGCGTGTCGCGCGGGCGTTTGGGGGCTTCGGTTTCGGGGGTGTCGAGATCGGTTTCGGATGTGTCAGCCATCACGGCCCTCCCGGCGGCGAAGTTGAATGGGGGCGAAGGTTTCGCTTTGGCGAATTTCAGCTTTGCCTTCCTTCACGAGTTCCAGTGAGGCGGCGAAGGTGGCGGCTGTGGCGGAGCGGCGTTTGACAGGATCAGACGACCAGCCGTCGGGGAGCCATGAGGAAATGTCGGTCCAGGCCCCGGCATAGCCGATGAGCCCGCGCATCCGCTCAAGCGCTTGTTCCATCGTGTAAATCGAGTGGCGATCCATCACGAAGGGGCGGAATTCATCACGGGTGCGGATGCGGGCATAGGCCTGCATGAGATCAAGCAAGGTGGCGGTGTAATCGATCCGGCGCACCCTCTCGACGCCTTCCGGCAAGCCACGGGCGAAGAAATTCATCCCCAAGCGATCCCGTGCCATGAGTTGGGCGGCGGCTTCGCGCATGGCGGCCAAGCGTTCGAGTTGGAACGCGAGGTGGGCCGCGAGTTCTTCCCCCGAGGGGCCTTCCTCGGAGGGATCGGGGGGCAGAAGGAGGCGCGACTTGAGGTAAGCGAGCCAAGCCGCCATCACGAGGTAATCGGCGGCGAGTTCGATCCGGAGCGTCTTGGCGCGTTCGACGAAGGCGAGATATTGGCGGGCAAGTTGCAGGATCGAGATTTTCCGCAAGTCGACCTTTTGGGTGCGGGAGAGCGTGAGAAGAAGATCGAGCGGGCCTTCGAAACCATCGACGTCAACGATCAGCGCCTCGGCGGCGAGGCGGTCGGAGACGGATATTGCGGGGCCTTCCTCGAAGGTATCAGACATTCAACGTCCCGTTCAGAAGCGAGATAAGCTTCGCTTCCAGAGCGGGAATGTCAACCTCATCGGGCGTGTGGCGGGCGGCAAGCACCGCTTCGGCACGCTTTTGCGCCTCAGCCCCCATGCGGCCTGCAGCCTCAGATACGGCGCGACGTTCATCGAGCGAGGCGTTGCAGAGAAGAACCACGTCGCATCCTGCGGCAATCGAGCGGCTGGAAAGTTCGGCGAGATCGCCTTTGAGGGCTTTCATCGAGATATCATCGGTCATGAGAAGGCCGTCGAAGCCGATTTCATGACGGATGGCAGCAATCATCGAGGGCGAGAGCGTGGCAGGTTCGCTATCCATCGCCTCGTAGACGACATGGGCGGTCATCGCCATTGGCAGATCATTGAGTGCCGCGAAGGGAGCGTAATCCTGAAGTGCCAGCGAGCGGCGCGGCGCGGTGACGCGCGGGAGGTCGAAATGGCTATCCGAGGTGGCGCGGCCATGGCCGGGGATGTGCTTGACCACCGGAAGCACACCGCCT
>RFUP01000246.1 GCA_009922885.1 Paracoccaceae bacterium | reverse complement strand
CATCGTCATAAGATGCGCGCCTTCGGCGAGAGGGTTCTTCCATGCGCCGCCTGCGATGATGCCGCATTGGTGGGCGGCGTCGAAAAGGAGGTGCGCACCTACTTTGTCCGCAATGGCGCGGGTCTCGGCGACGGGGTGTTCGAAAAGATTGAGCGATCCGCCCAAGGTAATGAGGCGGGGCTTCACTTGTTCGGCCAGAACGGAAAGTGCCTCGATATCAATGGTGTATCCGTCGGAATTGATCGGGGCCGCTACAGTCTTCAATCCATAAAGGCCTGCGCATCCGGCGAGGTGGTGGGTGACATGGCCGCCGATGGTGGGTGGGGGCGCGATGATCGTATCACCGGGTTGGCAGGTGGCCATGAAGGCGTAGAGATTGGCGAGTGCGCCGGAGCCCACGCGGATTTCGGCGTATTTAGCTTGGAACACCTCGGTGGCGAGTTCTGCGGCGATAACCTCGATTTCCTCGATCGCCTCCAGACCCATTTCGTATTTGTCACCGGGATAGCCCAGAGATGGCCGCGTTCCGAGACCGGAGGAAAGCAAGGCCTCGGCGCGTGGGTTCATCACATTGGTGGCCGGATTGAGATTGAAGCACTCCAGATCGTGGATGCGCTTGTTTTCCTCGGCGAGGGCTTCGAGCCTGTCGATTAGCGCGGCCGAGGTGGTGGCAGCCGTACGGGCTGCATAGGTCTGGACGAGGGTTTCGGCATGGGCGGGAACCCATGGGCGTTTGGCGAGGGTCATTGGCATCTCCGGCTTTCGGAGAAGAGTGGCGCGGATGGGCGCGCCTGCCAAGAGAATTTAGCGGCGCTCGGCGAGCGCTTCGGCGAGGACGCTCAAGACGACATCCTTGGGCACATCTTGCGTGACGAAGGCTTTGCCGATGCCTTTGGCCATAATGAAAGTGAGTTTGCCGTCCTGCACTTTCTTATCCTGCCCCATCAGATCGAGGAGCGCCTCGGCGGAGGGCAGATTGCCCTCGATATCGGCGAGGCGGCGCTTCATGCCCATATCGGCAAGGTGGGCATCGACACGCGAGGGGTCTTCCTGCGGGCAGAGGCCAAGGCGCGCGGAGACCGTGAAGGCCAGCGCGCAGCCGATGGCGACGCCTTCGCCGTGCAGGAGGCGGTTGGAATAGCCTGTGGCGGATTCGAGCGCGTGGCAGAATGTGTGACCGAGGTTGAGAAGGGCGCGGTCGCCCTGCTCGGTTTCATCGCGCACAACGATATCAGCTTTCATCTCGACCGAACGCTTAACGGCATGCAGGAGCGCTGCGGGATCGCGGGCGGTGATGGCGGCGGTATTGGCTTCGAGCCATTGGAAGAAGGCAGCATCGCCCAAGAGGCCGTATTTCGCGACTTCGCCGTAGCCTGCGCGGAGATCGCGCATGGGAAGGCTATTCAGCACGTCGATATCGGCCAGAACGAGCGAGGGCTGGTGGAAGGCCCCGATCAGGTTCTTGCCATGCGGCGAATTGATCCCTGTCTTGCCGCCGACCGAGCTATCGACTTGCGCCAGCAAGGTGGTGGGGATTTGCACGAAACGGACGCCACGGCGGAGCACGGCGGCGGCAAAGCCCACGAGATCGCCGATAACCCCGCCCCCGAGTGCGATGACGATATCACGGCGCTCGATCTTTTCGGCAAGGAGCCATTCGACAGTGCGCGAGAATTCAGGCCAGCCTTTGGTGGATTCGCCTGCAGGCAAAGCGAGCGCGGAATGGGAGATGCCTTGTGCCTCAAGGCCGGCTTGCAGGGTTTCGAGATGGAGGGCAGCCACGGTTTCATCGGTGACGATGGCCACGCGCGGGCGCTTCAGGAACGGGCGGATCAACTCGCCCGCACGAGGCAATAGCCCCTGCCCGATCAGCACATCATAGGCACGATCCCCGAGAGCGACGTGAACTGTTTCCATCAGAGTTCCTCCAGAACGTCGGGGCGGGTTTTCAGCGCGGCCACGACGGCAGAAGTGGTGTCCTCGACCGACCATTTCGGCTGGACGGAGACCGAAATATCCGCGAGCGCGTAGACAGGCGTGCGCTTTTCATAAAGCGCGGTGAGCGTGCCCTTCGGGTCTGCGGTACGCAGAAGCGGGCGGGATTCTTTGTGGCGCACACGGTTCCAGAGCGTTTCGAGAGGGGCGTCAAGCCAGACCGAGACGCCAAGCCGTGTGATATTGGAGCGGGTTTCTGCTGACATGAAAGCGCCGCCACCCGTAGAGAGCACGCCATGGTGTGACTGCAAAAGCCGTTCGATGACTTGGGCTTCGCGGGCACGGAAGAAAGGCTCGCCATCGCGTTCGAAGATTTCGGGGATGGTCATGGCGGCGGCGCGTTCGATTTCGGCGTCACTATCGAGGAACGCGACGTCGAGGCGGTTCGCGAGGGCCTTGCCCACTGCCGATTTCCCTGCCCCCATCATGCCGATCAGCACGATTGTCTTGTTCACGTTCCAAGCCATACGCCGCGTTGCCCCTTCCGGCCCTCTTTGCCGATTTTCGCCGGTTGCGGATGAATGACGTGAACTTGCTGGAAAGGCTAGTTATAAAGTGGCAGATAATCGCGACAAAACAGGCAGGAAGCAGCAAAATATGGGACGTATCGTGAAATGGCTCTTCATTCTCGCTCTGTTGGGAATGGTGGCCCTCGTCATTTACGCCTTCGCCGGGCCGTTCCTCGGGGCGGACTTCTCGGCCCCCCAGAGCGAAACGCGGCAGAAAGTGATCCTCGATGGGAAGTAAGCGGGGCCTCGCCCTTGCTTTTTTGATCCTCTCCTCTGGAACGGCCACGGCCGAAGCGCCGCTCTCGGCTATTGACTGGTTAACACGGCCTGCCCCCGCGCCGGTGCTAAAGCCGCCAGCCTCCAATCCCGAACGGCCGTCCGAACCGCCTGTTTCCAAGTCGGCGACGGCACCCGATGTGACTGTTGCGCCTTTGAGCGGAGAAACCTTCAACGCGGTCGGTCTGCTGGCACCATCTGTGACGGGCTTGCCGGTTTCGCTCTGGCAATCCAGCAAGGCTGAAGACCTGACACGGCTGGTGGCGGCACAGAAGGTTGATACGCATCCCTCGATGCAGTCTTTGCTTTACACGCTTCTTTTGGCCGAAGCCGCTGCCCCGCATGATGCGAAACTGAACGCGGAGTTCCTGCAATCGCGTGTGCGGACGCTGATTTCACTTGGTGGCGTGGAGCCTGCGCAGGCGATGCTTGATCCGGTGGCGACACGAGCGCCTGAACTGTTCCAACTCTGGTTCGATGCTACGCTTTTGACGGGCGATGAGGATAAGGCCTGTGCCGCGCTCAATCAGGACACAGCGCTTTCCCAAAGCTATGCCGCTCGTATTTACTGCCTTGCGCGCGGGGGCGACTGGAATACTGCCGCCCTGACCTTTGACTCCGCCCGAACCCTTGGCTTGCTGACCAGCAGCGAAATTGCTCTGTTGCAACACTTCCTCGACCCTGAAGAATTCGAAGGCGACCCCCTGCCCCTTGCACCTGTCCGGCCTACGCCATTGACGTTCCGGCTTTACGAGGCAGTGGGAGAGCCTTTGAGTACGCTGACCCTGCCCCGCGCTTTCGCCGTGGCGGACCTGCGCGATACTTCTGGTTGGAAAGCGCAGATCGAAGCCGCGGAGCGGCTGGCGCGCACCGGCGCCCTTTCGGAGAACCGATTGCTGGGGCTTTACACCGAGCGCCGCCCTGCCGCGTCGGGGGGCGTTTGGGATCGGGTCTCGGCGATGCAGCGTTTCGATGCAGCCATCGCGGAGAACAATCTGAATTCGATAGATGTTACCCTGCCTCGGGCTTGGGCTTCGATGGAAGCGGCGCGTTTGGAAGATGCTTTTGCACGAGCCTATGCGCCTAAACTGCTTGAGATGGATATCACCAAGGGACCGGGCGAATTGGCCTACCGCGTGCTGCTCCTCTCGCCGCAATACGAGGAAGCGGCTGTACGGTTCGGGGACGCCTTTCCGGCGCGGAGTTTCGAGACGGCGGTTGCCAAAGGGGAACTGGCGGA
>RFUP01000245.1 GCA_009922885.1 Paracoccaceae bacterium | reverse complement strand
TGGCAGGTAAGCCATATCCTCGCCGGCATGCCGCCCCCCGCCAATGCCCCCAACGCGCGCCTCGCCTATAAGACGGGCACTTCCTATGGCCACCGCGACGCTTGGGCCATCGGTTTTGACGGGCAGCACGTGGCGGGTGTGTGGATGGGGCGGCCCGATGGCAGCCCTGTTCCCGGAGCCTTCGGCGGTGATCTGGCCGCTCCCGTTCTTTTCGAAGTGTTCCAACGCTTGAAGCCTGCATTGTCACCGCTCCCACCGCCTCCGCCGGAAACCCTCCTCGAAGGCAGCGCCTTACCCCAGAACCTTCAGCGCTTCCGCTCGCGCCTGGCGCCTTTCGATGTGGAAGGCGCGCCCGAACTGGCCTTCCCACCGGACGGCGCGCGGATTGCCCTGGAGGCGGGGGGGCTTAGCGTGAAGCTCCGCGAAGGTCAGCCGCCGTTTGCCGTTCTGGCAGATGGCCACCCCCTCCGCCTTGGCGAGAGACGCCGCGAGTTTGAATTGACGGGCTTGTCGAAGGGCTTCTTGCGGCTTTCGGTGATCGATTCCGAAGGGCGTGCCGTGCGGGCATCGGTAGAATTGGAATAAGGCGCGGCTTCGCCGCAACTTTGCATCTCGGCGGCGGCTTGTGCCGCCCCCTCGAAGGCCTCCGGCGGGGATATTTTTCAAAGAGAAATGCGATCAGTCGAGGTGAAAATCGGCGTGGATGCCTTTGCCCTGATCCGAAATGAAGCGGAGCGATTTGCCATTGGCTTTCACCATCTGGCAATTGGGCCCGAGATCGCGTGCCCCCCAGAAGAGCTCGCGGCAGAAATACCCATTGGACCAGCGCCACGCGCCTGTCACGTCGCGTCCGAGGGCGCGGCCGGAGATTTTTCCCGAAGGAGAGACTTTCAGGGAAATACCGGTTCGCGTGAGATCGTGGCCTTGGACAAGTGACAGGAAGGTGTTGCGATCTTTGATCGTTTGGAAACCATCCGCGCCTGCAGGCAGAGCCCAGAGGCAGGTCAGGACACTCATAACCGCTCGTTTCATCGAAAACCCTCCACCATCTCTTGCCGCGCAAGTTGCATCCGGCGTGCCAACTCTCGCAGGCAGCCATTAACATTACGTGACAAGGAGGCGTATGGATCAGCTTTAGCGGTCGTTCAGGCCCAGAACATCCAGCATGTCGTATTCACCGGGATTGCGCCCTTGGCCCCAGAGGACGGCCTTCAGCGCGCCTCGGGCGAAGATCGCGCGATCGGTGGCGAGGTGGCGCAAGACCACACGCTCGCCCGCAGCGGCGAAGATCACATCGTGTTCACCCACGATATCGCCGCCGCGAATCGCGGCAAAACCGATGTGACCCTTTTCGCGCTTGCCTGTGATCCCGTCGCGCCCGCGATCAGAGACCGAGGCGAGGTCTACCCCACGGCCTTCGGCGGCGGCTTCACCGAGCATCAGGGCCGTGCCGGAGGGGGCATCGACCTTCTGGTTGTGATGCGCTTCTACCACTTCGATATCCCAATCGACATCGAGCGCGGCCGCGACGCGCTTCGTCATTTGCACGAGCAGGTTCACGCCCAGGCTCATGTTGCCTGCGCGGATGATCGTGGCATGGCGGGCGGCGGCGTTGATCTTGGCGAGATGCTCGTTTTCGAGGCCAGTGGTGCCAATCACGTGCACCGCGCGGGCCTGTGCGGCAAGGGCCGCGAATTCGACTGTGGCGGCTGGCGCGGTGAAATCGATCACGCCCTGCGCTTTGGAGAAGGCTTCAAGCGCGTCATCGGTAACGGTGACGCCAAGGCGCGCGCCGCCCATGGCTTCGCCCAGATCCTGCCCGATCCAGGCATGGCCCCTGCGTTCGATGGCCCCAACAAGGCGGCATTTATCTGAGGCGAGGATTTCCTTCACGAGCATCCGACCCATCCGGCCCGACACGCCCGTCACCACGATTCCCGGCAATCCCTCGCTCATATCCACATTCCTTTCCCGTTTGGACTTCCATAACGCCGAAGGCGGTGCTTGGCAAAGCCTCGCGCAGGCTCTATCTGCAGAGCATGGCAAAGCACACTTCCTCTGGCCCCGGCGCGGGCGGCAACCGGGCGCTCCGCGTGGGCGAGCAGATCCGGCGCACCCTCTCGGATATCTTGATGCGGGGCGAAATCCACGATCCTGACCTCAATCGCCTGTCGATCACGGTGGGCGAGGTGCGCGTCTCGCCCGATCTACGGGTGGCCACCGCTTTTGTTCTGCCGCTCGGTGGTGATGGCAAGGACGAAGCCGTGAAGCTTCTGGCGCGTCATGCGGGGGATTTGCGCCGCCGTGTGGGCGCTGTTTTGGGTATCCGGCATTCGCCTGAATTGCGTTTCCTCGCGGACGAAACCTGGGACCGGATGGACGAGACCCGCCGCCTTCTTTCGCAAGATGCTGTGCGGCGCGATATCGAAAGCTGATCCGGTGCGGTGGCTTCTAGCCCTCGTTCTGGCGATCTGGCTACCGGGCGGCGCTTCGGCGCTTGAATGCCGCGTCGAGACCTTCGAAGAATTGGCCTACAGCCTTTGCGAAGTCGATCTTGCGCGAGACGACTTGCGGCTCTTTCTCAATGACCCCGAAGGCCGCCCTTGGGGCCATTTTACGCGGCTTGACAAGCAGCTGAACGAAAGCGGCCAGACCCTCGTTTTCGGGATGAATGCGGGCATGTATCATCCCGACCGTTCGGCCGTTGGCCTTTACGTGGAAACGGGTCGCGAGGAAAAATCGCTGGTGCTGGGCGCAAGTGACAGCAACTTCGGGATGCTGCCGAACGGCGTGTTCTGCATCGGTGCGGGCGAGGCGCGGGTTTATGAGACCACGGCCTTTGGCAAAGCGCGCCCGGCGTGCCGCTTTGCCACGCAATCCGGCCCGATGCTGGTGATCGAGGGCGCGTTGCATCCGCGCTTCCTGCCGGACAGCACGTCGCGCTATTTCCGCAACGGTGTGGGCACGAGCGAGGACGGGAAGACGGCGGTGTTCGTCATTTCTGACCAGAGCGTGACCTTCCACGAATTCGCGCGCTTCTTTCGGGATCGGTTGGGGTTGCAATCCGCGCTCTATCTCGACGGGTCGATTTCACGCCTGCATGCGGTCCCGCTGGGTCGCTCCGATCCGGGTTTTGCCATGGGGCCGATTGTGGGGGTGGTGGCGCCGCAGTAACCCGCGCCCAGCACAGGAGGCGTTGACCCTGCCGCCCCGCCTGCTACCAAAGCACCCATGCTTGAGGTCTTCCTGAAAACACTTCCGTTCTTCGCCTTGATCGGCGTCGGCTATTTCGCCGGAAAGACCCGCTTTTTCACCGAGGAAGCCACCGGAGCGATCACGAAATTCGTGTTCTATTTCGCGCTTTCGGCGATGATTTTCCGGTTTTCGGCCAATCTCTCGCTCGGTGATCTCTTCGACGTTAGCTTCATCTCCGCCTACCTCTGGGGCACGGCCTTCGTTTACGGCATTGGCATGGGCGTGGCGTTCCTGCGTGGCCTTCGGGCAGACGAGGCCTCGGTCGAGGCGCAATGCGCGGCCATTGGCAATGTGGGCTTTCTGGGCATTCCTATGCTGGCGCTACTCATGGGCGAGAAGGCTGTGGGTTATGTGATGATCATCCTCTCGATCGACATGATCGTGTTCGG
This sequence comes from Paracoccaceae bacterium, assembly GCA_009922885.1. Lineage (GTDB taxonomy): Bacteria > Pseudomonadota > Alphaproteobacteria > Rhodobacterales > Rhodobacteraceae > UBA9554. The sequence continues at coordinate 382 of RFUP01000245.1, read as the reverse complement.
CTCGCTCATCGTGATCCTGATTACAGGCTCGAAAGAGGGGCGGATTTCTTTCGGCATTCTGCGGGCTGTCGGGCTGGGCCTGCTCAAGAACCCGATGATCGTTTCGATCATCCTCGGGCTGTCATGGTCGGCAACGGGCGTGCCGCTGCCGACGCCCGTCATGGAGTTTGTCTCGACGCTGGGTGCAGCCGCCACCCCCGGTGCGCTTTTCGCCATCGGCGCGTCACTCGCTTCGAAATCTGCCGAGCGTATTCAGGTCGCGGGCTGGCTTTCGTTCTGCAAACTGATCCTGCACCCCGCTTTCGTCGCTCTCGGGGCTTTGGTGCTTTTTCCGGTCGAGCCTTACGCTGCCTCGGTGATGATCGCCGCCGCTTCGCTTCCG
>RFUP01000244.1 GCA_009922885.1 Paracoccaceae bacterium | reverse complement strand
CGCCCACGCCTTTCGAGCGGATGAGGCGCGCGACTTGCTCGACCTTGTCGACCAGAGCTTTCGGCGCGTCGTCGAATAGGAGGTGGGCTTCATCGAAGAAGAAGAAGACGAGTTTCGGCTTGGCCGGATCGCCCACTTCGGGGAGTTCTTCGAAAAGCTCCGAGAGGAGCCAAAGCAGGAAGGTCGCGTAAAGGCGCGGGGAGTGCATCAGCTTGTCGGCGGCGAGTACGTTGACGATGCCCCGGCCATCCGGCGCAGTGCGCATAAGATCGGAAAGCTCAAGCGCGGGTTCGCCGAAGAACTGAGTTGCGCCCTGATTTTCCAGAACGAGCAAACGGCGCTGGATCGCGCCGACAGAGGCCACGGCAACGTTACCGTAGCGCAGGGAAAGCGCCTGCGCGTTCTCGCCGACCCAGACCAGAAGCGACTGGAGGTCTTTCAGATCGAGAAGCGGCAGGCCCTCTTCATCGGCCATGCGGAAGGCGATGTTGAGAATGCCTTCCTGCGCCTCGGTGAGTTCAAGAAGGCGCGACAGCAGCAGCGGACCCATTTCCGAGACGGTGGTGCGCACCGGGTGGCCCTGCTCGCCGAAAAGATCCCAGAACGTGACCGGAAAATCGGTGTAGCTGAAATCAGCAAGCCCGATCTTTGCGCAGCGATCCATGAAGGGCTGGTGCAGTTTGTGATCGGGGCTGCCAGCCTTGGCGATGCCCGAAAGGTCTCCCTTGATGTCGGACATCACAACGGGAACACCCGCAGCGGAGAAGCCTTCCGCGAGGATTTGGAGAGTGACGGTTTTGCCTGTGCCCGTGGCACCTGCAATCAAGCCATGGCGATTGGCGAGGCCCAGAAGAAGGTTCTGCGGAACCCCGTATCCTTCGCCGCCACCACCGATGAAAATCGAGTCCGTCACGTTCAAGTCCTCTCTGCAAATCACTGCGCGGCTTGAACATACATCCTTAACCCTTTCATGCCAGAGTTAATCCGTTCGGTCATGTCCTCTAGGCCGAACAGACTTCCTCCCTGTTAGACTGGCCGCGCCTTATGGCGCGGCTTTTTTCATTTTGGTCGTTTTTTTTGGTATCCCTTTGCATGCGGCGATAGGTGTTGACGCACGCGGTGAATCAGCCTAGCGTCCGACCCAATAACTAAGTCGGCCAGTCCGACGGGGAGAGAATAGACATCGGGGTGCCCTCTGCGGCACCCCGTTGCTTTTCCGGCTAAGGCTTGGAAACGGCAGGATTTTGCCCATGGTCCTATCCGTTCGGTGATTTCCCCACTGACAACCCCGCGCCGCGCGTGATAGACCCTTGCCGAACAATTGAGAGGACTGGCCGTGATGCCTAAACTTTTGACGACGCTTTCCGTTTCCGCCCTTCTCGCCCTGAGCGCTCCGGCCTTTGCACAAACTGCGACGACCGAGACGACACCTGCGGCCACGGACGTGCAAAAAGCGCCGGAATCCCTGTCGATGGGCCAAGCCGCCGATGAAGGTCCGGGAACGGCCTATGTCAAGGAAGCGGTCGACGATTGGCAGATGGAATGCATCCGTGTCGAGGAAGGGCAGGAAGAGCCTTGCCAGATGTTCCAGCCGCTTCTGGATGACCAGCAGAACCAGGTTGCCAATATCCGCCTGTTCCGCCTTCCCGAGAAGGGTGAAGCGGTTGCTGGTGCGCTGGTGGCGGTTCCGTTGGAAACGCTCCTGACCGCGCAACTTTCGATCACGGTGGATGGCGCGAAGCCGCAGCGCTACCCGTTCTCGGTGTGTGATCGTTTGGGCTGCTACGCCCGTATCGGCTTCCGCGCGGCGGACGTGGCCGCGTTCAAGAAGGGCGCGAAAGCCACTGTGACGCTGGTGCCTTTCGTGGCCCCCGATCAGAAAGTGGACCTGCCTATGTCGCTGAAAGGCTTCACGGCGGCCTATGAAAAGACCTCGATCATTCAGGCGCAATAATCCGGCGCTTGAATAGGAAAGGCCGCTCCTTCGAGCGGCCTTTTTTGTTGCGCTTACATCAGACCTTGCGCAGCGCCAAAACCGCGTTGAGGCCACCGAAGGCGAAGGCGTTCGAAAGTGCAACATTCACTTTCGCCTCGCGGGCCTCGTTCGGCACTACGTCGAGCGCGCATTCGGGGTCGAATTCCTCGTAGCCGATGGTGGGGGCGATCACCCCGTCTTTCAGCGCCATGATGCAAGCCAGAAGCTCGACCGCGCCTGTAGCGCCGATCAGGTGGCCGTGCATGGACTTGGTCGAGGAAATCATCAGGTTATCGGCGTGAGGGCCAAACACATCGGCCACAGCGGCGCATTCGGTTTTGTCGTTCGCAGCCGTGCCCGTGCCATGGGCGTTGATATAGCCCACTTGATCGGCCGAGATCTGCGCGTCGCGGAGCGCGCCGGAAATGGCCCGTGCCGCGCCTTGTTTCGAAGGCATCACGATATCGGAGGCGTCCGATGACATGGCATAGCCGATGACTTCCGCGAGGATATTTGCCCCACGGGCCTTGGCGTGTTCGAATTCCTCGAAAACGAAGATCCCTGCCCCTTCGCCTTGCACCATGCCGTTGCGGTTGGCCGAGAACGGGCGGCAGGCGTCTTTGGACATGACCCGCAGGCCTTCCCAAGCCTTTACGCCACCAAAGCAGAGCATGGATTCCGACCCGCCCGTAACCATCACGGGCGACATGCCCGAGCGCACCATCTGGAAGGCTTGCGCCATCGCGTGGTTCGAGGAAGCGCAGGCCGTGGAGACCGTGAAGGACGGGCCACGGAGGTTGTATTCCATAGAGATATGCGAACAGGCCGCGTTGTTCATCAGCTTCGGGACGACGAAGGGGTGAACCCGGTTCTTACCTTCCTCGTAAACGGCGCGGTAATTGTCGTCCCACGTGGAAACGCCGCCACCTGCCGTGCCGAGCACGACGCCCGCCTTATCCGCAAGAGACCCGGAAAATTCGAGGCCGGATTGAGCCATCGCTTCTTTCGCCGCCATCAGCGTGAACTGGGTGAAGCGATCGTAGAGGGTCATTTGCTGGCGGTTGAAATGGCCTTCGGCCTCAAACCCCTTCACCTGCCCGCCGATGGTGATTGAGAGGCGCTCGACATCGCGGAATTCCAGCGCGCCGATCCCGCAGCGACCTTCGCGCATGGCCTCGAAGGTTTCTGCCACCGAATGGCCAAGCGCGTTGATTGTGCCTGCCCCGGTGATAACGACACGCTTCATGCGTGTTGCTCGGCTACCAGCGCTTCGATGCCTGCCACGATGGAGGCTACCGAAGAAATGTCGAAGTCGCTTTTCTCGGGCTCATTCGCGTTGAAAGGGATCGAGATATCAAAGGCTTCTTCGATGGAGAAGATCGACTCGACCAGTCCGAGGCTATCGATTCCGAGGCTTTCTAGCGTGGCCTCCGGGGCGATGTCCGACGGGTCCAGAACGGCCTGTTCGGCAATGATTTGAATGACACGGCTCTTAATATCAGTCATGGCAATCCCCTTCTCAGGTTCGCCTGTGACTTAGTCTTTTTCGCCCGTTTTGAAAACCTGTTTCTGCAGTGCCGCAACGTCGCGGAAGAGGCGCGGGAGGCGGCGGAGGCCCTTGTAGGCTTCGATATGTGTCTGCATCTGCATCGCGGGATAACCGAGCATCACCCGGCCTGCGGGCACGTTCGCAAGCACTTTGGTCGCCCCGCCTGTAATCACGTGATCACCGATCAGAAGATTGTCGGAAATGCCCGTCTGGCCGCCCAGAACCACGTTATTGCCGATGCGGGTGGAACCCGCGACGCCGACTTGCGCGCAGATCAGGCAATCGTTGCCGATCTCGACGTTATGGCCGATCTGGGCGAGGTTATCGAACTTCACGCCATTGCCGATCTTGGTGTCGCGCACGGTGCCGCGATCAATACAGGCGTTGGCACCAAGCTCCACATCATCGCCGATCACCACAGAGCCCAGCGAATGGATGCGTGCATAGGATTGGGCGCGGGCTTCGCGGGCGGCACCAAGCGTGGCGCGCACCTGTTCGATGTCGGATTCCTCGGGTGTGACGAAGGAAAAACCATCGCCCCCCACCACGGCCCCCG
>RFUP01000243.1 GCA_009922885.1 Paracoccaceae bacterium | reverse complement strand
TTTCATATTGGCCCAAATATCCCGGGGGTTCGGGGGCAGAGCCCCCGGCCCACGCCAACGCAAGAGACCGCCGCCATGTCAAAGATCCCCAGCACTGCCCGCGTCGTCATTATCGGAGGCGGCGTTGTCGGCTGCTCCGTGGCCTACCACCTCACCAAGCTCGGCTGGAAAGACGTGGTGCTACTTGAGCGCAAACAACTCACCTCCGGCACCACGTGGCATGCGGCAGGCCTGATCGGCCAGCTGCGCGCTTCGGCCAATATGACCAAGCTCGCGCATTACTCCGCCGAGCTTTACACGGGCCTCGAAGCCGAAACAGGCGTGGCCACCGGGTTCCGCCAAGTCGGCTCTATATCGGCGGCTCTGACCGCTGAACGCCTCGAAGAACTGCGCCGCAACGCAGCCATGGCGCGGGCTTTCGGGGTGCCGGTGGAAGAGCTTTCGCCCGCAGAAATCAAAGCTCGTTACCCGCATCTGAACATCGACGGCGTCACAGGCGGTGTCTGGCTGCCCACGGACGGCCAAGGCGATCCCGGCAACATTGCGCGCGCCATGGCAAAAGGCGCCACGCTGCGCGGTGCTGTGGTGGCTGAACGTACGAAGGTTACGGGTGTCACGCGCCAAGGCGACCGGATCACCGGTGTCAAATGGCAGGCCGAAGACGGCACACAGGGTGAAATCCTCTGCGAAAACGTCGTCAATTGCGGCGGTATGTGGGGGCGCGATCTGGGCGTTATGCTGGGCACCACCGTTCCGCTACACGCCTGCGAACACTTCTATATCGTCTCCGAACCGATTGCGGGCCTGAGCCAGCTTCCGGTGCTCCGCGTGCCGGATGAATGCGCCTATTACAAAGAAGATGCCGGCAAGATGATGCTGGGCGCTTTCGAGCCGAAATCCAAGCCTTGGGGCATGAAAGGTATTTCTGAGGATTTCGAGTTCGACCAGATCCCTGAAGATTTCGACCATTTCGAACCAATCCTCGAAAAGGCCATCCACCGTATGCCGATGCTGGGCGAGGCGGGGATCCACACCTTCTTCAACGGCCCCGAAAGCTTCACGCCGGATAACGCCTATCTTCTGGGCCAAGCGCCCGGCATGGCCAATGTCTGGGTGGCGGCGGGCTTCAACTCTATTGGCATCCAGTCTGCGGGCGGCGCAGGTATGGCGCTGGCGCAATGGATGGAAGACGGCGAGAAACCCTTCGATCTCGGCGATGTGGATATCGCCCGCGCCCAGCCTTTCCAGAAGAACCGCCGCTACCTGCAAGAACGGGTGTCGGAAACGCTGGGCCTTCTTTACGCCGACCACTTCCCCTATCGCCAGAAGGCCACGGCCCGTGGCGTGCGGCGCACGCCTTTCCATGATCGCCTCGCCGCCAATGGTGCAGTTTTCGGCGAGCTTTCCGGCTGGGAGCGCGCCAACTGGTACGCCAAACCGGGGCAGGACACCTCCTATCAATCAAGCTGGTTCAAACAGTCGTGGTTCGAGAATACCCGAGAAGAAGTGCACGCTCTGCGCACGGGCGTGGTGATGTACGACATGTCCTCCTTCGGCAAACTCCGCGTCGAAGGCCGCGACGCCTGCGCTTTCCTGAACCATGTCTGCGGCGCGGAAATGGATGTGGAACCGGGGCGGATCGTCTACACGCAGTTCCTGAATAAACGCGGCGGGATCGAGGCGGATGTGACGGTCACGCGAATGTCCGAAACCGCCTATCTGGTGGTCACGCCAGCGGCAACGCGGCTCGCGGATCAAACCTATCTGCAACGCCATATCGGCGATAGCCATGTTGTTGTCACCGACGTCACCTCTGCCGAAGGCACGCTTGCGATCATGGGCCCCAAAGCGCGCGACTTGATGGCGCTCGTCAGCCCCGACGATTTCTCGACTGCCGCCCACCCCTTTGGCCAAGCGCGGGAAATCGAACTCGGTCTCGGCCTCGCCCGCGCGCACCGTGTTTCTTACGTGGGCGAGCTTGGTTGGGAGCTTTATCTGGGTTCCGACATGGCGCTGCACGCGTTCGATACGCTTTGGGAAGCGGGCCAAGGCATCGGCCTGAAACTTGGTGGCATGCATATGATGGACTGTGCGCGCTCCGAAAAAGCCTACCGACACTTCGGTCATGATATCACCTGCGAAGACCATGTGCTGGAAGCGGGCCTCGGTTTTGCGGTGAGCCTGAAGAAGCCCGATTTCATCGGCCGCGATGCTGTGCTGCGGAAAAAGGAGCAGGGCCTCGAAAAGCGCCTCCTGCAATTCTTGGCCAAGGATCCGGACGCGATGTTCTATCATAACGAACCGATCCTGCGGGATGGCAAGATCGTTGGCCACCTTTCCTCAGGCGCCTACGGGCACTGGCTCGGCGGGGCTGTCGGCTTGGGGTATGTGCCATGCAAGGGTGAAAGCTTGGACGCGCTTCTGGCCTCTGACTGGTCCGTGGATGTGGCGGGCCGCCGTGTTGCGGTGACGGCATCGTCGAAACCGCTCTATGATCCGGAGAGCACCAAGACGCGGGGCTAAGGCCAGCTGCCAAAGCTGGGGGCTCTGCCCCCAGACCCCCGGGATATTTCCGCCAATATGAAAGCGGTTAAGATGGCGTTTCTCTTTTGAAAATATCCCCGCCGGAGGCATCCAACGGCGGGGAAAGCGTGGCGCTTGGGGCAGGGTGTTACTTTCCCGCTGCGCGCTTGAACGCGTCGCGGTTGCGCATGGCTTTTGCGTAGGCGAGGAGTTTCTCGTCTTCGATCGGGAATTTCGCTGCATAGGCCCAGTTGAGGCAATGGGTGGCGATGATATCGGCGATGGTGAAGGTGTCGCCCATCAGGTAGGGGCCTTTCAGGCACTCGGACAGGCGCTTGATGTTGCGCTGGAATTCCCAGTTCAGGCTCTCCTTGACGCCTGAGACGCGTTTGTCTTCGGGGAGGATGAAAGAGTGGCGAGCGGCGGTCCAGAGGACGGCGTCCAACTCGTCGAGCACCATATGGGTGAGGCTGTCTTGTTTGGCGCGCTCGATGGTGCCTGCGGGGAAGGTGAGTTTGCCGTGTTTGTCGGCGAGATAGGTGAGGATGGCGGAGCTGTCGGTGAGGGTTTCGCCATCAACGCGCAACGCGGGGATCTTGCCCGAGGGATTGGCGGCGCGCGCTTCTTCCGAATGCGGTTTGACGTTCAGATGCTCATAGGCTTCGCCGATTTCTTCCAGCATCCACAACACGCGGAAGGCGCGGCTTTGGACGTTTCCGATCACTTCATACATGGTCCCACTCCCTGTTCGGCCAATTGGATGGCGTTCGGGTTAGGTAGAGCAAAAAGCGCGTGGCTGTGCATCAAGAACCTGACGGAACATCAAAAACTGTCGCTTAGTCAGCTGCCTTTCCGGGTTCGAGGTGGGCGAGGTTCTCGATCCATTGCATCTGTGCGGGCAGGCAGTGGCGTTTGAGGTCATAGGTTTTGACCACATGTTCGCGCGCGGCGCGGCCCATTTCCTTGCGGAGTTCGGCATTTTCCAGCGTTGTGCAGATTTTCTCGACCAGTGCGTCGCGGTTGAAGAAATCGACGAGGAGGCCGGTTTTGCCATCGGTGATGGCTTCGCGCACCGGGGCGGTATCGGAGGCGACAATGGCGGCCTCGGAGGCCATGGCTTCGAGGAAGGACCACGAGAGCACGAAGGGGTAAGTAAGATAGACATGCACCCGCGAGATTTGCAGGAGCGCGAGGAAGCGATCGTAGGGGATGCGGCCCAGAAAGTGCACGCGGGCCCAGTCGGCGTCGGGGATCTGGCCGCGGACTTCGTCGATGAAGATCTGTTTCCAGCTTTTGTCGCCCGGCGGTTTGGCGCCGTAGCTCACCTCGTCGCCGCCGACGATCAGCGTCAGCGCCGAGTCGCCGTGGAAGCCGTCGACGATCGCGCCGCAGTCGACCGAGATGACCGCGCCCTCCTCGAGGACGACGTCGGCCGACGGGATGCCGTGGACGATCTCGTGGTCGCGCGACGTGCACAGCGTCGCCGGGAAGCCGTGGTAGCCCTTGAACGACGGGACCGCACCCTCGCGCACGATGACGTCCTCGGCGATGCGGTCGAGGTCGGCCGT
>RFUP01000242.1 GCA_009922885.1 Paracoccaceae bacterium | reverse complement strand
TGCTCGACCATGGGCAGGTTCCCGCGCGCGGCATAGGAGGCGTAGAAGTCGATATCGCCACCGAAGACGAGGCCGCCCTTGTCAGACTGGCTCATGTAGAAGTGCCCCATGCCGAAGCTGATCACGTGGTCGATCACGGGCTTGAGGCCCTCGGTGACGAAGGCTTGCAGGATATGGCTTTCGACGGGGATCTTCATGCCCGCCATCGCGGCCACCTGCCCCGAGCGGCCTGCGGTTATGATCGCTACCTTTTTGGCCTTGATCGCGCCGCGCGTGGTTTGCACACCGGTCACTTTGCCGTTCTCGATGTCGATGCCCGTGACTTCGCAGTTCTGGATCAGATCGACGCCGCGCTGATCGGCGCCGCGCGCGTAACCCCATGCCACAGCATCGTGGCGCGCCGTGCCGCCGCGGGGGTGGTAGAGGCCGCCGAAAATCGGGAAGCGGGTGTTGTCGAAATCGAGATAGGGCAGATGTTTCCGCACGCCTTCGCGATCAAGGAGGATCGCGTCGTCACCCTGATTGATCATGGAGTTTCCGCGCCGCACGAATGCATCGCGCTGGCCGTCGGAGTGGAAGAGGTTGATGAGGCCGCGCTGCGAATGCATCACGTTGTAGTTCAGCTCTTTCTCTAACCCTTCCCAGAGCTTCAGAGAATGCGAGTAGAACTCGGAGTTGCCTTGCAGGAAGTAGTTCGCGCGCACGATGGTCGTGTTCCGACCGATGTTGCCGCCGCCGATATAGCCCTTCTCCAGCACCGCGATATTGGTGATGCCGTGGTTCTTGGCGAGGTAATAGGCAGTTGAAAGCCCGTGCCCCCCGCCCCCGATGATGATCACGTCATATTCGGGTTTCGGCGCGGGATCGCGCCAATGCGGTTTCCAGCCGGTGTTCCCGGTGAGGCCCTCTTTGAGGATGCGGAAAGCGGAAAAGGTCATGCGGCACTCCTTGTCCGGCCGACTCAACCGGAACTGACGCAATATTCAAGGGGTAGCAGCCAAAAGCACCCGATAGCACCGACACTTAATGTCGTTTTTGACGACGAACGATGCGAAACACGTCTGCCCATGAGACTGCGCGGAAGTGGTTCAGAATCGATTAACCATTTAGGCGAGTGGATGGGGTCTATTGTTTCCAAAGACCCAAATTTTGCCGCGATTCAGGCCGCATTATCCCGAAGGATGTGGAACTTTCGGATATAAATCACTCTCCGATGCCCTACTTCGGCCACACTGATTTGCGACAAACCGTCAAACACACCTGTTCCCGACGCCGCTTTTGCGGACGAATCGAGGGGAGTTTGAATGAGACTGTTTGCACCCCACCGGGGCCCGAAAACCGAACCCAGTTCTGCGGTAGGCACCGCCGTGCGAAAGCTTGCGCGCTTCCATCAGGAAGAAGACGGCGTGTTCGTGGCCTTTTCGCTCTTCGTGATGCTGATCATTCTCTCTGTCGCAGGGATCGGTGTGGATACGATGCGCTTCGAGATGGAGCGCACGCGCCTGCAAAACACCATCGACCGCGCCGTTCTGGCGGCGGCCGACCTTGACCAGTCCCTGACACCGAAAGCCGTTGTGGAGGATTACTTCGTGAAAGCGGGGATCACGAATGTGGTGCCTGTTGTCGATCCGAAAACGGGCGTGGGCTACAAGAGCGTGAACGCCAAAGCGAGCAAGGTTATCAAGACGCAGTTCATGCATATGTCGGGCGTCGACACCCTGACGATCCCTGCGGAGGCGACTGCGGAAGAGCGGGTGCCGAAGGTCGAGATTTCGCTCGTGGTCGATATCTCCGGCTCGATGAAGGATAACAGCCGCCTCACCAACCTGAAGGATGCTGCTGAAATCTTCGTGAACTCGGTGATCAACCCGAGCACGACAAACCGGGTTTCTGTGAACTTCATTCCCTATTCCGAGCACGTGAACGTTGGCCCGGATATTATGAAGGAATTGAACGTCAACCAGGTGCACAACTACTCGCATTGCATCGAGTTCGATAACAGCGACTTTGACTCCGCCGCCCTCAACAAGAGCAAGACCTACCAGCAGATGCAGCACTATCAGTGGAACTATTACTCCATTGAAAGCGGCTACGCGCAGAACACGCGCTATGACACGGTTTGCCCGCGCTACAGCTATGAGCGTGTGACGGTGATGTCGCAGAACGCGACCGCGCTGATCAACCAGATCAAAGCATTGAAGCCGCGCGCAGGCACGCAGATTTTCCTCGGGATGAAATGGGCTGCCGCCATGCTCGACCCGTCGTTCCAGACGATCAACGCGAAGCTCGCGACCCTTGGCAAATCGGATAACAATTTCAACACACGCCCGGCCGCGCACACGGACTCCAAGACCCTCAAGACCATCGTGCTGATGACCGACGGCGAGAATTCCTCGACCCAGCGGATCAACAGCCAAGTCTATGCGAACTCCAGCCACTATGCGCATTGGGACAACTACAACTTCAATTACTACCTGTCGAACTACGTGTATTCCAACCAGCGCCCCTACTGGTACTGGCAGAAGTATTCGGCAACCACGGGCGACAGTCTACTCCAAGACATCTGCGACGCCGCCAAGGACAAGGGCATTGTCATTTGGACTGTCGGTTTCGAGACCACCACCCACGGCGAAGACGAGATGCGTGAATGCGCCTCCTCGCCCTCCCACTACTTCGATGTGGAAGGCGTGCAGATCAAAGATGCCTTCCAGTCCATCGCCCGCCAGATCAACCAGTTGAGGCTGACCCAATGACGACGCGAGCCTTGAAATCCTTCTTCTCTCGCTTCCGCAAGGACGAGGATGGTAGCCAGATCGTCGACTTCGCGATCATGATGCCGCTTTTCCTCATGGCGATGATGTCTTCGGTAGAACTCGGGTTCATTTCGCTGAAGCACATGATGCTGGAACGTGCGCTGGACCTCACGGTGCGGGAAATCCGCCTCGGCACCGGGGCTGCCCCGCAGCATGACGAGATCAAGCAAAAGATCTGCGACCGCGCGCCGATGCTTGATGATTGCGACGACAACCTGCGCCTTGAGATGGTGAAACTGAACCTGCGCGCCTGGCAGACCCCGAACGCGACTGTCGATTGCATCGACCGTTCACAAGCGGTGAAACCCGTGCGCCAGTTCAGCAACGGTAACGTCAACGAATTGATGCTGCTCAGGGCCTGCGCGCTCTTCAAGCCAATCATGCCGGGTTCAGGCCTTGGCCGTGCGCTTGAGACCGACGGTGCAGGCTATGCCGCCATGATCACGCAATCCGCCTTTGTTCAGGAGCCGAAATAATGCGCTTCGCCCCAGATGCATTGACCCATTCGCCCATCGCCCGCCATATCGCGCGGTTCTGGAAAGACGAGAAAGCCACCGTGGCTGTTGAAGCCGTGGTCATGGTTCCGATGATGTTTTGGGGCTATGTGGCGAGCTTCACCTTCTTTGACGCCTATCGCCAGACCTCGATCAACGTGAAAGCGGCTTACACGATCTCGGACATGATCTCGCGGGAAACGCAGGCGATCAATCCGGCCTATATGAACGGCGCGCATCAGCTTCTCGAACTGCTGACACGCTCTTCGGAAGTAAGCCGGCTGCGCGTCACTGTTGTGCGGTGGGACAATGTGGCGAAGAAATACAAGCTGGATTGGTCGAAGACCAAAGGAGCTGTAACGCCCCTAACCGCCACCGCTGTCGAAAACATGGGCCAAAAGCTTCCCGTCATGGTGCATGACGAACGCGTCATCGTCGTCGAGACATGGTCGAAATACGAACCGCCCTTCAAGGTCGGTCTGAACACGCAAGATCTCTATAACTACGTTTTCGTCCGCCCACGTTTTGCACCGCAAACGGTGTGGTCGGACAGCTGATCCGGATTTCCCTCGACTTGGCTCCTGACCCCGGTTCGCTGGGGTCTTTCTTTTCGAGCATTTCGAGAAAAAGCAGATAGGCTTTTTCGGCTAAGAAATGCGTCAAATCATAAGCTTAAAGCGTTACTGTTGTTTCAACAGCAAAGCGAAACACTTTAGGCCCGCGCCTTGAGATGGTGAAACTGAACCTGCGCGCCTGGCAGACCCCGAACGCGACTGTCGATTGCATCGACCGTTCACAA
>RFUP01000241.1 GCA_009922885.1 Paracoccaceae bacterium | reverse complement strand
TCACGCTGACTGCCGCCCAGGCCAATGGCCTTTCGATTACCGGTGACGGTTCCGTCACCATCACGGAGCTTGATGCCACGATCGCGCAGACCGAGCTGCGCGATGACAGCGCGATGCACGCGTGCCGCGAGCGGCTTTGAGATATCGGAGTAAATAAGTGTCTCGGTGCCGCTCGCTGTTGCGCTGTCCGCATCATTCACATGCAAGGAAATGAAATATTTTGCCTGATTTATGCGCGCCCATTTTGCACGGGATTCAAGCGGGCACGATTCGCTGTTGTTTGTGCGCGATTGCACCACTTCCGCGCCGAGTTTTTTCAGCGCCCTGGCCAGTGAGGCGCTCCAGCGAAGTACAATGTCGGCTTCCTGCAACTTTCCCATGACGCAGCCGGGATCAAAGACGTTTGGCGTCCGGTTGCTCATTCCGTGACCGGGATCGAGAAAGATAACTGGCTTTGTGCGCCGCATGGTCAGAAGCTAATATTCTGTTTCGCGGCCTTGCGTCCGATGATGACGAGGATGAGCGAGGCGAGCGCGCTGATGAGTTGCACGAGATTCTGCGCTTCCTCGTCGCCAAGCTCAATGCCGAGCGAAGGCGCGGCGCTGGCGATAACGACCGGCAGAACGCCGACGATGGTTTTACTTTTCCAGAACGGCTTTGTGCTTGCCGTCCGTGGGTCCGGTGAATTAGTGTCCTCTTGCATGTGGCGGACGTTGCCACAGCCGCCCCGAACCCTTCATCCCTGCCAGCGCTACTGACGCTATCCACGCCGGATTTTTTGCCTCACACGAAGGCACAAAGGCACGAAGGCTTGCCAATTCCGCAACCGCAGTTCGCGCATTCAAACGCCTGCGAATCTTTGTGCCTTTGTGCCTTTGTGTGAGCAAAAGCTGAAAGTCGCACATTGTGCGGTTTTCGTCGCTTTACCGGAAAGCCGTCCGATATACCGACGAAAAGCCCACAATGTGTGGTTTTCGGAAATGGTGGTTCAAGCGGGGGTGAATGGACTTTGAAGGACGGGAGTGGACGCGATGGACGGGGCGCTTGCGCTGCTCAATCGGAAACATCCGCCATGATTGCGGAGCCGTCGCGAACCATCACCTTCCAACGCTTGCGCACCACTGCGTTGAAGTGGTTCCGATGTTCCAGCCAGCCGGTGAAGACGATCGTATCTTTATCGGTCTGCTCTTTCGTGGCTGAGAAGATTCCGCAGATTTTGAGCGTGTCCGGTGATGGGAACCTAGCCTCTGCGATTTCCTCCAGGCGCGACGTTGCCGCGAGCCAATCGCCATACCCAAGTTTTGCGGCGACTAGAAAAATGACGGTGCCGAAAAGCGCGAGCCATGCGACGCACCATGCGGCGATTTTTCGCCACGGACGCGGGGCAGTGACCGGCAGAATATCGGCGGGCACTGCGGCCTGCGTGTGCATCGGCAGCGCGAGCTGCTGCGCGAGATGCGCGAGCGGTTGCCAGTCCGGCCATCCTTCGCGCCAAAGCTGCGCGGACTTGGGCACGGTGCCGTTGCGCACGAGATTGCGCAGCGCAGCGAGCGCGACGGGACCGCGCCGGAGATTGTCTGTGCCGGTCCAGAAAAACAGCGTGTCCTCGGTGATGTGCGGTTGCGCTTGCATGGCGTTCATTCCTTCCCTTTCACTACTTCGTTTTTCCACTCCGCAAACGTCGTGGTGATGTGATCGAGCGCGGCCTTTTGAAATGCGGGCGGAACCGTGTGGAAGGATTCCAGGAGCGTGATGAGCGTTTGTGCGAGGTCGCTTGGCACGTTTTTCTCGCCGCTGCCGTAGATGCCGGGCTCTTCGCGAATCATGGGAGGAACGTTGCGTTCATGGAGTTTCACAAGGTCGGAGATGTGACGCCGCTTTGCCTCGGGAAGGGTGAACTCACCGGCCCGAACGCGGGCAAGTGATTTGTAGTCGAGACGCTCGGAGAGCTGCTCAAGGGTGAGGCCCGTCTTTTGTAAGGCGTGGTCTATGAACTCACGGATTTCATGAGTGGAGTTTTTGATCGGCGGCTTCATTGGACGGGTTTTGTGTTTTTCAGTGTTCCGGAAATATTTTCCAAAACACGTATTTTTTTGTTGCACGCTCATACAAACTTTGTATTTTGCAAACACAAAGTTCGGAATACAAAATGCGTAAACACTCACCATCACCCACAAAGCGCCGGATGAAAAGCTGGCCCAAGGTCAAAGCTCTCATCATCGCAAACAGCGACTCGGGCACCATTCAGGAGTTTGCCCACAAGTTGGGGAAATCCACACAAGCGCTGCGCGACGCGGTTCGTGGAAAAGCGCCACGGGTTTTGGCGGCAATGCAGGCACGCCTCGGCGATTTGACGCACTGAAACACGACTCTCGGACACCAACACACAAAACACGTATGGAAATCATCGACATCATTCGCCTTGCCACGGAACGCGCCGAACAGACCGGCGACTTACACAACCCGGAGTTTCACGACGTGGTTTGTGTGATCGGCGGCATGTCTGGAGATCATGCTCTCGCTGAAACAGCCAAGGGAGCGGGCATCGCCCTCCGCAAAGCGCAGGCCGCGCAAATGGAGTTTCGCCGCCTGTTCGAAAAATAATTCCCCCAAACACGACACACACGATGACAACCAAACAACTCGCCGAGAACCTCTCGGTTTCACTCGCGATAATCCGCGAGACGTTGATGCGGAAAATTGCCGATGCGCGACACGCAGCGGTCCAATTCCCGACGATGCAAACGCAGTATCAACACGTGATTCACGAGCTGACGACTCAGCTCCTCGTGAGCGACACGGTATTGAGGGACGTGCCAAAGACGCGGCGCTTTGTCCGCGAAAAGGCGGCAGCGCTCTACCGCCAACACGCAGCCGCCGCTAAACAGCGCGCAGCGGAAAGGAGGGCCGCGTAATGGACCCGCGACTACAGAACGCTTTCGACGTGATGTATGCGAAGGCGGAAATGTTCATCGAACTGCCGCTGGCGAAGAAATGCACGGAGTTCATCCGGATGGGCGACATCGGGACCGCAGCCGGAGTCGCTGCGGATGCGCTGATTTCCGCGCAGCCAAAGGACGGCTTTATTGAGTGGCACACCAAGGCCGTGGTTGCCTTTGGCGAGTTCTGGAGCGTGTTCACCACGATCCGAAAGGAGGGCAAGTGAAGACACTCCTTTCCTTCCTCATTATGCAGACGCTCGCCGGGGCGTTGATTGCGTGGCGCGCGTTTGCGACGGGGTTTGTGGTGACTGGCGGGATTGTCTCGGCGATTTCGCTGCTCTGCGTGCTCTTGCTCGCGCTGATTGTCTCGGCACCGGGACGCGCGGCGCGGCGGGCCGGAGTGCTATCCGCAAGCCCGGCAGATTCACACCGGTTTTTCCCGCACTTGAAAGGAGACGCGAAATGACCGCACTCCGCCAACTGCCCACTGCCCACTGCCCACTGGCTGCGATGCCGGAACTTTGGGTCTCGGTGTATGATGACCGGCAACCGCGCGCGGCGTTTGTCTCGGCTGCGGAAGCGGTCGCGACGGTGCGCGGCTCGTTTTCGGACAAGCTCTGCATCGTGCTCGATGCGCAGCTCCGCGAGCGGTGGCTGGAAGATGACCGCGCGGTGGCGCTGGATGATGATTTTCCCATCCACCCGACGCGCGCCGAGACGGAACTGCGCAAGCTCACGGTGCGGGCGGACCTGCAATTCATGTCGCTCGAAAGCGGAGCCGCTCTCTATTGGAGCCGCAACCGGGAGATTCTCGACGTGGTTCCGGAACTGTATCGGGCCGAGGTGCTGGAAATGCTCGGGACGGGGAGGAGGGCGCTATGAATCCGAAATCCTCGCTCTTTCCTCTCTTCGAACACATGGCCAGTGAGCACGGGCTCACGCTGCTCGATAGCCAGATGCACGAAATCTGCATCGCCGTGGCGAAATGCTTCCCGGCAAATGCGGTGCTCGAATTTCACCCGACCACGGAGAAGCCGGATGCGGATATCACCGTTGTCCTGGCATTTGCGGACGGGGAAATGGAAATGGGCTCGAATGACGGAGAGCGGTGGCGGTCGATTGACGGTCCGGCCTACCTCCCCGACGATCAACCCGTGGCCTGGGCACA
>RFUP01000025.1 GCA_009922885.1 Paracoccaceae bacterium | reverse complement strand
CGTTGGCACGCAGAAGATCGAGATGAGCGTGAATGGCGCTGTTAAACAGGTGGCAACGCTCGACGAGCTGATCTGGTCCATCCCCGAGATCATCAACCACCTCTCGGGCTATTACCACCTCCAACCCGGCGATCTGATCTACACGGGCACGCCTTCGGGTGTGGGCGCTGTGGTGGCGGGGGATCATATCCACGGCACGATCGACGGCCTGACCGCGATCGACCTGACGATCGGAGCCGCCGAATGAAATACTGGGGGTATTTTCGTTCATCCTCGTCCTACCGCTGCCGCATCGCTTTCGGCCTGAAAGGGGTGACGCCGGAGTTCATTCCGGTGCATCTGAAAAGCGGCGCGCAGAAGTCGGCGGAATTTGCGGCGATCAACCCCCAGAAGCTTCTGCCCGCGCTGGAAACCGACGCGGGCGATACGCTGATCCAGTCGCTCGCCATTCTTGAATGGCTCGACGAAACCATCCCCGAACCCGCGCTTCTGCCCGCCGATCCGGCATTGCGTGCGCAGGTGCGGGGCTTTGCGCAGGTGATTGCCTGTGAAATCCATCCGCTGCAAAACCTGCGGGTGCTGCAATACCTGCGGGCCGAGCTGAAACTGCCGGAGGAGGCAGTGAATGCATGGCTCAAGCGCTGGCTCACGGATGGTTTGGAGGCCTGCGAGGGGCTTCTGGCAAAGCGCCCCGAGACCCGTTTCGCTTTTGGCGATGAACCTGGCCTCGCGGATATTTGCCTTGTCCCACAAGTCTTTTCCGCGCAACGCTTTGGGGTTGATATTTCACATCTTTCGCGCATCAATGCGATTTATGAACAGTGTCAACTAATTGAGGCTTTCGCAAACGCCCACCCGAGGAAACAGCCGGACTGGGAAGAATAACCCGAGACGCACAAAACGCGCCGGGCCGTGTCGAATAGGGAGGATACCGACATGACACTGAGAAGAACGCTTTTGAAAGGCATTGCTGCTGCTGCGTTGCTCGCAGGCACCGTTTCGGCGGCTGCGGCGCAGGAAGTCACGCTCAAGCTGCACCAGTTCCTGCCGCAGCAGGCCAATGTGCCGAAGCTTGTGCTCGATGTCTGGATCGACAAGGTGCAGACCGCCTCGAACGGCCGTATCAAGATCGACCATTACCCCTCGATGCAGCTCGGTGGCAAACCGCCGGAATTGATCGACCAAGCCATCGACGGCGTGGCCGACCTCGTCTGGGGCGTGAACGGTTTCACGCCGGGCCGTTTCCCGCGCACGGAAGTGTTCGAACTGCCCTTCATGGTGCAAGATGCCCGCGCGGCCTCGGCGGCCTATTGGCAGATGTTCGAAAAGCATATGGCCGATGCGGACTTCAAAGATGTGAAGATCCTCGCAACTTGGGTGCACGGCCCCGGCATGCTGCACACCAACAAGCCGGTTGCGCAGCCTTCGGACCTGAACGGTATGAAAATCCGTGGCGGTTCGCGCATGGTGAACCAGCTTCTCGAAAAGCTGGGCGCGGTTCCGGTGGGCATGCCCGTGACGGCGATCCCGGAGTCGCTCTCCAAGGGTGTGATCGACGGCGCGACCATTCCGTGGGAAGTGACCACTTCGCTCAAGGTGCCGGAACTGGTGAAGAACCACACCGAATTCGACGGCCCCGCGATCTATAACCTCACCTTCGTTCTGGCGATGAACAAGGCGAAGTATGACAGCCTGCCCGATGACCTGAAGAAGGTGATCGACGACAACTCCGGCCTTGAACTGTCGGTGTTTGCAGGTGGCACGCAGGCGGATGCCGATGGCCCGGCGCGCCAGCTCGCGGTGGATGCCGGAAACACCATTGTAACAATCAGCGCTGAAGATGCGAAGGCATGGGAAGAGCTGGCAAAGCCCGTTTACGACGCATGGATTGCCGACGTGAAGGGTAAGGGCATCGACGGGCAGGCCCTCATTGACGAGGCCCGCGCGCTGATGGCGGCTTACAAGTAAATCAAGTGATTGCCGGAGGGCATTGGCTCTCCGGCGAAGATACGGTCAACTCAGGGAGGATACTGACCATGAAGGCGAAGTTTATGAAAACGATGGCGGCCTCGGCGCTTGCCCTTGCAATGGGCGCTGGCGCCTCGATGGCTCAGGAAGTGACGCTCAAGCTGCACCAGTTCCTGCCCGCGCAGGCCAACGTGCCGAAGCTCGTGCTCGACGTCTGGGCAGACGCAGTCGAGAAGGACTCGGGCGGCAAGATCAAGGTCGAGCGCTATGCCTCCATGGCACTCGGTGGCAAGCCGCCGGAACTGATGGACCAAGCGATTGACGGCGTTGCCGATATCGTCTGGACCGTTGTGGGCTACACCCCCGGCCGTTTCCCGCAGACCGAAGTGTTCGAACTGCCCTTCATGACCCAAGGTGCTGGCCCCGCGTCTTGCGCCTATTCGAAGATGTTCGACGCCCACATGAAGGATGCGGACTTCAAAGACGTCCATATCATCGGCACCTGGGTGCACGGCCCGGGCATGATCCACGCCAACAAGGAAATCCGCACTCCGGCTGACCTCGCAGGCGTGAAGATCCGCGGCGGTTCGCGTATCGTGTCGCAGATGCTCGAACAACTCGGCGCAACTCCGGTCGGTATGCCGGTTCCGGCGGTTTCGGAAGCGCTCTCGAAAGGCGTTCTCGACGCAACCACCATTCCGTGGGAAGTGACCGCAGCGCTCAAGGTTCCGGAACTGGTGAAGAACCACACCGAATTCACCGGTGGCGCGCTCTACAACATCACCTTCGTTCTGGCGATGAACAAGGCGAAGTATGAAAGCCTCTCGGCCGAAGCCAAAGCCGCGATCGACGCACATTCCGGCCTCGACTTCTCGGTCTTCGCAGGTAAGACCCAAGAAGGCGCAGACGGCCCGGCACGTGAAGCGGCTGTTGCTCTCGGCAACAACATCGTCACTCTGACCGCAGAAGAAACCAACGTATGGCGTGAAGCCGCCCAGCCGGTTTACGCCGCTTGGATCGCTGACATGCAGGCAAAAGGCATCGACGGTGCCGCGCTCATCAAAGAAGCGCAAGACCTGCAAGCCGGCGAATGCGCTGGTAAGTAAGTGAAGCTGTCGGGTGGGCGGCGCTACGCTGCCCACCCGTTCTACACCATCGACCCGAAAAGTGGGCACCGGTTTTCGGACAAGTCGATGGAGCGAATTCAAGGCCGGGGGAGGGCCCATGCACGCGATCTTGATGAAACTCAGCCGTTGGATGGCAGGGGCAGGCGGGGTGGTTTTGGCCGCTCTCATTCTGCTGATCTGCGTCTCGGTGCTTGGCCGTGGCCTCAATACGATGATGCACAGCGGGTTCTTCCAGACGAACCTGAAAGGGTTCGCCGACATGGTGCTCGGCACTGGGATCGGCCCGATCTTGGGTGATTTCGAAATCGTTGAAGCCGGGATCGCCTTCTCGATCTTCGCCTTCATTCCCTTCTGCCAGATCACCCAAAGCCACGCGACCGTGGACATCCTCACCTCCACCTTCTCGGAGCGCGTGAACCGCGTGCTTTTGTGGGCGGCGGAAGTGATTTTCGTGATCGTTCTGGCGCTGATCGCATGGCGCCTCTGGGACGGGATGCTCGCCAAGAAAAGCTATGGCGAAACCACGTTCCTCATCCAATTCCAGGTCTGGTATGGCTATGCCGCTTGCATGGCACCGGCCGCGCTTGCGGTGATCGTTTCGGCTTATGTGGCCGTCATCCGGACCGCTGAAATGCTGACCGGGCGGAACATTCTTCCGCACAGCCAAGGAGCAGTCCATTGACGAATTTCGAACTCGGCGTCTGGTCCTTCCCGGTCCTGCTCGTGATGATCTTCCTGCGGGTGCCAATCGGCCTCGCGATGTTCGTGGTGGGCCTTGGCGGGCTTTATTACGCCACGGGCGGCATGAACATGGCGCTGGGCAAGTTGAAGTCCGAAGTCTATTCGACCTTCTCCAGCTACTCGCTCTCCATCGTCCCGATGTTCCTCCTGATGGGGCAATTCGCAACGCTGGGCGGCATGAGCCAAGCGCTCTTCAAGGCCGCCGAAAGCTGGCTCGGCCACCGGAAGGGCGGTGTGGCGATGGCGGCGATCGGCGCTTGCGCGGGCTTCGGTTCGATCTGCGGCTCCTCGCTCGCCACGGCGGCCACGATGGGCCAAGTGGCCCTGCCTGAACTGCGCCGTTACGGCTATTCGGGCGGCTTCTCCACCGCCACGCTCGCGGCGGGCGGCACGCTCGGCATCCTCATTCCGCCGTCGGTGATCCTCGTGATCTACGCGATCCTCACCGAGCAGAATATCGCCAAGCTGTTCCTCGCGGCCTTCATTCCGGGCATCCTCGCAGCGCTGGGCTATATCATCACCATCTCGATCTACGTCCGCCGCAACCCCGGTTCGGCAGGGGTGCGCGAACGCCAGCCTTATTCCGAGCGCTGGAAGGCGATGTTCGATATCTGGCCCGTGCTGATCGTGTTCCTTTCCGTGGTGGGGGGTATCTATCTCGGGATCTTCACCCCGACCGAGGGCGCAGCCGTAGGTGCGTTCGGCACAGGCCTCATTGCCTGGTTGAATGGCGGGCTGACGTGGAAAACCGCGATGCAGTCCTTCCTTTCCACGGCCAACTCCACTGCGATGATCTTCTTCATCGTTTTGGGCGCGGGCTTCTACAACGGCTTCCTTGCCCTCAGCCAAGTGCCCCAATCCTTGGCAATGTGGGTCGGTGAAACCGGCATGAGCCCGTGGCTGATCCTGTCGCTGATCCTCGTGCTCTACCTCATCTTCGGTTGCGTCATGGACAGCCTTTCGATGATCCTGCTGACCGTGCCGATCTTCTGGCCGATCATCCAGACCCTCGAATTCGGCCTGACCACGGAAGAAACCGCGATCTGGTTCGGCATCCTCGTGCTGATTGTCGTGGAGGTGGGGCTGATAACGCCCCCTGTGGGGATGAACCTTTTCGTCATCAACTCGATGGACCGCCTCACGCCGATGGTCGAGACCTATAAGGCCGTGATGTATTTCGTCGCCTCAGACATCGTCCGCACCATCATTCTGGTGCTTTTCCCCGGCATTACGCTCTTCTTGTTGCGCGTTCTGCACTGAAAACACGAGGCCCCCGCGCTTTTGCACGGGGGTCTTTTCCGGCCATATTGTTATGTGATATAACAATAATGAAAGATACCAAGAAGGTGTGAGATGAGCGACGTTCTGAAAATCGAAGTGAAAGATCGTATCGCGGTCGTGACCATGAACCGCCCCGACAAGCGCAACGCGATGAACGATACGCTGCTCGCGGCACTCGATGCCTTCTTCTCGAACCCGCCCGAAGGCGTGAAAGTGGTCGTGCTCACGGGCACGGCGGGGCATTATTGCTCGGGCCTCGATCTATCCGAGCAGGTGCAGCGCGATGCCGAAGGCACCATGCGCCATTCGCGGAACTGGCACGGCGTGATGGATAAGATCCAGTATTCCGGCCTTCCGGTGGTTTCGGCCATGTTCGGTGCGGTGATTGGTGGCGGGCTTGAACTGGCCACCTCCACCCATGTCCGCATCGCTGAACCCTCGACGATCTTCCAGCTTCCCGAAGGGCGGCGCGGCATCTACGTGGGCGGCGGTGCCTCGGTGCGCGTGGGCCGCATCCTTGGTGCTGACCGGATGATCGAGATGATGCTCACGGGCCGCAAGTATAACGCCGAAGACGGTATGCGCTTGGGCCTTTGCCATTACTCGGTGGGCGAAGGGGAATCGTTGGCGTTGGCGATGGAACTGGCCGGCAAGATCGCCTCAAACGCGGGCCTCTCAAACTATGTGATGATCCACGCCCTGAGCCGGATCGAAGATATGTCGAAAGCCGATGGCCTCTTCACCGAAAGCCTCTGTGCGGCTCTCACCCAAACCAGCCCTGACGCCGAAGAAGGCCTGCGCGCCTTCCTCGAAAAGCGCCAGCCAACCTTCCGGTGATCCGATGAGCGCGCCCAAAGATGTGAAAGAACCCCAATCAGCGCCCGCGCCTGCCGTGCTTGACGCGGGCATGCGACGCTTGATCGGTTACACGCTGAAACGCGTGGCCGCGGCCACCACCGCCGACGCAGCACGGGCCTTGGAAGCGCATGAATTGCGGGTCACGACCTTCTCGGCGCTTTCCGTGATTTGCGACAATCCCGACGTAACCCAGAGCGCCTTGGCGCAATCCTTGGCGATGGAGCGCTCGAATATCGTCGTCATCATCGACACGCTGGAAGAGGCCGGATTGATCGGCCGCCACCGAATGAAAGGCGACCGCCGCGCCTACGCGCTGCGCGCCACCCTGAAAGGCATCCGGCGGCGCGATGCCGCGATGAAGGCGCTTCAGGAAAATGAAGAACGTCAGCTCGCAGACCTGTCGCCGGAGGAGCGTCAGGTTTTGGCGGAGCTACTCGACCGCATCCAGACGAGGGAGTGAGGAATGGAACGCGCGCTGACCCTGCCCCATCAGATCGATATCGAAACCCGCAGCGACGGAAGCATGATCCTGCGTTCCGCCCATGCCTTGGACCCCGTTGCGGAAACCACCGCCGAGTGGTTGCACGCTTGGGCCGCCAAAACGCCCGATGCCGTGTTCATCGCGGAACGCTCGGGCGCAGGCTGGCGCGAAGTGCGTTATGCCGAGGCGCTGGGCATGGTGCAGGCCCTCGCGGGCTGGCTTCTGGCGCAGGGACTTGTGGCCGGAGACCGCGTACTGATCCTGTCGGGCAACTCCGTGGATCACGGGCTACTGGCGCTGGCCACGCAATATGTGGGCCTCGTTTCGGTGCCCGTGGCCGAGCAATACTCGCTCATCCCCGGCGCGCATGATCGCCTGATCTATGCCGCTGAAACCGTGCGTCCGAAGATGCTCTTCGCAGACGATCCCGCCCGCTATGGCGAAGCGCTTGCGCTGCCCGCGCTTGCAGGCATTCCGGCGCTGGTATCCACTGCCGCAGGCGCGAAGCGCCCGGTGCACACGATGGCCGAAGCGCTCAAGGGCGGGGCCGAGATTGCCGCTGCCCATGCGGCTGTGAACGCGGGCACCATGGCGAAGATCCTCTTCACCTCCGGTTCCACCTCGCTGCCCAAGGGCGTGATCACCACCCATAAGATGATGTGCGTGAACCAAGCCCAGATCGCCACGGCCATGCCGCTTCTGAAAGCGCGCCCGCCGAAGATCCTCGACTGGCTGCCGTGGAACCACGTGTTCGGCGGCTCGCATAACTTCAACATGATGCTCGCCAACGGCGGCGCGATTTATATCGACGATGGCAAGCCGACCGACGCCCTCTTTGGCCGCACGGTTGAGAACATGGCGATGCATACGGGCACCTTGGCCTTCAACGTGCCCGTGGGCTTTGCCCGCGTGCTCAAAGCGCTGGAGGCTGACGAGAGCCTCCGCCGCAAGTATTTCACGGGCCTCGATTTCACCTTCTACGCAGGCGCGGCCCTGCCGCAGGAAATCTGGAAAGGGATCGAGCGGATGGCGCTCGAAATCACCGGAACGGTGCCTTTGATGATCTCGTCTTGGGGCCTTACGGAAACCGCGCCGGCCGTGCTTCTCACGCATGAGCGCGTCACCCGCTCGGGCATCATCGGCGCACCGCTGCCGGGGGCGGAAGTGAAGCTCATCCCCGACGAGGACGAAGGCCGTTTCGAGGTGCGCGCGCGCGGCCCGAATATCATGCCGGGCTATTGGGAAAACGACGCCAAAACCGCCGAGGCCTTCGACGAGGAAGGCTTCTTCATCACG
Organism: Paracoccaceae bacterium; assembly: GCA_009922885.1. Lineage (GTDB taxonomy): Bacteria > Pseudomonadota > Alphaproteobacteria > Rhodobacterales > Rhodobacteraceae > UBA9554. Next base: position 5,304 of record RFUP01000025.1, on the reverse strand, counting down.
GGCGACGCGGTGAAGTGGGTGAACCCTGCCGAAACCGATCGCGGGCTTTCTTTCGATGGCCGTATCTCGGAAGACTTCAAGCTTCTTTCGGGCACATGGGTGCGCGTGGCGCAACTCAAGGGCCAGTTGATGACCGCCCTGCAAGGCATCGCCGCAGACCTCATCATCACGGGCGAAGGCCGCAACGAATTGGGCGCGATCATCTTCCCGGTGGTGCCGGGGCAGGGCGCTGGCCTGAAAACCGACGCAGCGCTTCTGGCCGATATCAAGGCGCGCCTCCAGCCGCTCGCCGATGCCGCCACGGGCTCGTCCACGCGGATCGCTTGCGCGGCCGTGTTCGAAGAGCCGCAAAGCCTCGCGCATCATGAAATCACTGCCAAAGGCAACCTCAACATCCGCGCCGTGCTCACCCGCCGCGCGGCTCTGGTCGAGGCGATGCACAGCGGCGGCCCGGGTTCGGTCCGGTTCTGATCCGGCAACACCATCATGCCGGGTTCCCGCACGGGGCTCGGCCCAGTTCGAAGGAAAAACTCCATGATCGATCTTGAGAAAATCCGCGCGATTGACATCCACACCCACGCCGAAGAGCCTTGCGGCTGCCATTCCGACGATGGCTATGACGATCTGCAAGCCGCGATGGCGAAGTATTTCGGGGCGAAAGTGGTCCAGCCCACCATCGCTCAGACCGCCGCGCATTTCCGTGCGCAGAACGTGGCAGCGGTGATCTTCCCCGTCGATGCCGAGCGCGAAACGGGCTACCGCCGATTCTCGAATGACGAGGTTCTCGCACAGGTGGCCGAGCATTCCGATGTGCTCATCCCCTTCGCCTCCATCGACCCGTGGAAAGGCAAGATGGCGGTCCGCGAGGCGCGCCGCCTGATCGAGGATCATGGCGTAAAGGGCTTCAAGTTCCACCCCACCATGCAGGGCTTCTTCCCGAATGACCGCATGGCCTACCCCTTCTACGAAGTGCTCGCCGAACACGGCGCGATCGGCCTTTTCCACACGGGCCAGACGGGCGTTGGTTCGGGCATGCCCGGCGGTAACGGGATGCGCCTGAAATACTCGAACCCGATGTATATCGACGATGTGGCAGTCGATTTCCCCGATATGAAGATCGTCATGGCTCACCCCTCCTTCCCGTGGCAGGAAGAGGCGCTTTCCGTGGCGCAGCATAAGCCCAACGTCTATATCGACCTCTCGGGCTGGTCGCCGAAATACTTCCCGCCAATCCTCGTGCGCTACTGCAACTCGATCCTGCGCAAGAAGGTGCTTTTCGGGTCGGACTGGCCGATGATCTCGCCCGAGCGTTGGCTCGCGGATTTCGAGGGCATCGACATCAAGGACGAACTCCGCCCCGACATCATCAAGTATAACGCCGCGCGTCTCTTGGGGCTGATGTAACCATGATCCCCTATTCCGCTCCGCTCGACGATATTCTCGCCTCGCTCCGTGCGGCTGGGGCCGAAAGCGTGCCGGGGTGGGATGGGGATTTGATGCGCCAGATCGGCGAGGCTTTCGCAGCCTATGCCGAAAACGAAGTCGCACCCTATGCGGCAGAGTGGGATGCGGAAGGCGCGGTTCTGGAGGGGGGCAAGGTGTTGATGCCAGCCTCTTTCATCACCGCCTACCGAGCCTTCGTCGAACAGGGCTGGCCGGGCCTTTCCGCCCCTGAAAGCGCAGGCGGGCAGGGGATGGGGGTGATTGCCACGGCGATTGTCGCGGAGATGCTCGCGGGCGCGGATATCTCCTTCCAGATGGTCATCGGCCTCGTGCCGGGAGCGATCCGCGTGCTTACCCATTTCGGCACGCCCGAGCAGCAAGCGGCGTGGATCCCCGAACTGGCCTCCGGCCAGCGCATCGGCACCATGGCGCTGACTGAACCGGGCGCGGGATCGGACCTTTCGCGCATCCGCACCCGCGCCGAGGAAACGCCCGAAGGCTGGCGGATCTCCGGCGAGAAGATCTTTATCTCGGGCGGCAACCAGAACGCCACCGACGGGATTTTCCACCTCGTTCTCGCGCGCACAGGTAGCCCCGAAAGCGGCGTGAAGGGGCTTTCGCTTTTTGCCTGCCTTTCGGAGGAGGTGGAGGGCCGCCTTAGCGTCACGCGGATCGAAGAGAAGATGGGCCTGAAAGTCTCGCCCACTTGCCAACTCGCCTTTGATGCCGCGCCTGCGCATCTCATCGGCACTGTGGGTGGTGGCCTCAACGGTATGTTCGCCATGATGAACCACGCGCGGATCGACGTGGCGATGCAAGGCATTGCCACCTCTGCCCGCGCCACCGCGATTGCCAAGGCCTATGCTGCCGAGCGTGTGCAGGGCCGCAAACCCGATGGCAGCGCCGCCGTGCTGGCCGATCACCCCGATGTGGCGCGTATGCTCGACGAGATGGAGGCCCGCACCCACCTTTGCCGCGCGCTTTCGCATGTGGCTCTCGTGGCGCTGGAGAGGAACGAGGCCGATCCCTTGGTGGATGCGCTCACGCCCGTGCAGAAATACGCCGCCACCGAAAGCGGCAGTCGTGTGGCCGATCTCGGCATTCAGGTCTTGGGCGGCTATGGCTACCTCAAGGAATACGGGCTGGAAAAACTGGCGCGCGACGTGCGCATCACCCGCATCTACGAAGGCGCAAGCGGCATCCATGCGCTGACCTTGGCAGGCCGCGGGGCCTCCGGTGCCCAAGGTGCTGCGCTGGCGGCGTTCCTTTCCGCTGAAGCGCCCGAGGTGGCAGTGCTTTGGGAAGAGGGGCGCGCGGCGCTCGCCAATCCCGCCGCCCAAGCGCAGGATTTCATGGCGCTCACCGAATGGGCCATGTTCCAAGCCCTTGCCCCGCGTCTGGTCGATCGCCCCGCCGTCGCCCGCTTCCTTGCGCGGGAAAAGCCGATGGGCGCGGTGCATCTGGCGCGGCTCAACGGCTAACCAAGGGCTAGGGCCTGTTGATTTGGGCCATTCCCTTTCCTGATCATATATGCAATACACGGAATGTATTGGCGCGCCGCAATCGCGCCAGCATGCCGTTAAAGCTCTTTTCCGCGCAGGACCGATCATGACGCACCAAGCACCCGAATCCAAACTGGCCCATTTCCCCGTGTCCTTTTTCTCCGTCGTTATGGGCCTTGCCGGGCTGACGTTGGCGCTCCATGCCGCCGAAACCGCAAGGGGGGCCGCGCATCTGGCCTCGCATTCGGCTTACTGGATCACCCTTGCGGCCTTTACCGTGATTGCCGCGGTCTATGCGGCGAAAGCCGTCCGTTTGCCGCAAGCGGTGAAGGCCGAATGGAACCACCCCATCCGCCTCGCCTTCTTCCCCGCCATCTCGATCTCGCTGATGCTCCTTGGCACCGCCTCGCTCTCGGTCGCCCCGAGCCTCGCGCCAATGTTCTGGTTGCCCGGCGCCTCGCTGCAATTCATCCTGACGCTCGCGGTCATCTCCGGCTGGATATCCTCTCGCGCCTTCCAATCTGGCCAGTTGAACCCTGCGTGGTTCATTCCGGCAGTGGGGAACGTGATCGCGCCAATTGCGGGCGTGCAGCTCGGCTTTCTGGAAGTGAGCTGGTATTTCCTCGCCGTTGGCCTGATCTTCTGGTCCGTGCTTCTCACTCTCGTGATGAACCGCCTGATCTTCCACGACCCGCTGCCCGGTAAGCTGCAACCCACGCTCGTGATCCTCATTGCGCCGCCTGCCGTGGCCTTCGTGGCGTGGGTGCGGATGTCTGGCGGCGAGGTGGATGCCTTCGCCCGCATTCTTCTCAACGCGGCTTATTTCTTTACCCTGCTCGTGGCACTGCAATTGCCGAAGATCCTGAAGCTGCCCTTCGGCCTGCCGTTCTGGGCGTTGAGCTTCCCCTTCGCCGCTGTCACCATCGCAAGCTTCCTCTTCGCCAAGCTTACCGGATCGGCCCCGCATCAACTGATCGGGTTCGTGCTTCTGGTGGTGCTGCTGGCCATGATCGCCGCCCTCGTCATGCGCACGATCAAAGCCATCGCGCGCGACGAGATCTGCGTGCCGGAGTAAGGCTTAACGCGTGTCTTCCCGCGAGGGCACATAGGGGCGGGGGCCGTTCGGGTCGGGTTTAGGCAGCGTGATCGTCGTGCTGCCGCCGCCGAAAAGGCCTTTCAGCAAGCCCTCAATCAGCGACTCGCCGCCGCCACCAGCGGTGAAGTCGCCCTGATCGGCCAGTTGCCCACCTTCACCCGGTGCGCGCATGGGCAGGGGCGTTGCGGGCAGGCCTTCATGGGCACGCACCATGGTTTCATGCCAGATCTCTGCCGGAAGGCCGCCCCCCGTCACACCCGTGAGCGGGGTGTTGTCGTCATAGCCCATCCACACACCGGCCACGTAATCCGCCGAGAAGCCGATGAACCACGCATCGCGCGCCGCCTGCGTGGTGCCGGTTTTGCCCGCCACTTCACGGTCCGGCAGATTGGCCCGCGCCCCTGTGCCGCCATCCACCACCTGACGCATCATCCAGATCAGTTCTTGTGACGCTTCCTCGCTGATCACCCGATCGCCGATACCGCTTTCCTGCTCCATCAGCGGCGCGGAATCAGACTTCAGCCGCAGGGACAGCAAGCCGTAGGGCTGCACCGAAGAGCCGCCGTTCAGGATACCCGCATAGGCACCCGTCATCTTGATGAGCGTCGATTCTGATGCGCCAAGCGCCAAGGCAGGCCCTTCGGCCAGTTCGTCGCCCACACCAAAGCCCGAAGCCACCGCGCGCACGCGTTCCAGCCCGGCCGCCTGCGCCACTTTCACCGCCGGAATGTTCAGCGATTGCCGCAGCGCCTCGGCCATCGTCACGAAGCCATGGAACTTCCGGTCATAGTTGGAAGGCGACCACGGCCCCGATCCCGGAATATCGATCGTCAAAGGCGCGTCTTCGATCACGTCATTGCCGGAATAGCCCATGTCGAGGGCTGCGGCATAAACGAAGGGTTTGAACGACGATCCGGTTTGCCGCAATGCCTGCGTGGCGCGGTTGAAGGCGCCCACAACCTTGGTCTGCCGCCCGCCCACCATCGCGCGCACTGCACCATCCGCGCTCATCACAACCACGGCCGCCTCGGCCTTCGAGCCTTCCTTGAGGCGGTTCTTGAAGATCTCCGTCACGGCCTCTTCCGCCGCGCGCTGCACCTTCGGATCGAGCGTTGTGCGGATCACCACGTCTTCCGAGGTATTCCGCGTCAGGAACTCCGGCCCCGAAGACATCAGCCAATCGGCAAAATAGCCCCCCGCCGCACGTTCGGCGCTTTCGGAAAGCTGCGCAGGGTTGGCGAGCGCATAATTGGCCTCGGTTTT
>RFUP01000240.1 GCA_009922885.1 Paracoccaceae bacterium | reverse complement strand
GGATAACGCCGGATTTCATCACCATCGCGAAGGGGCTGACCTCGGCCTATGCGCCGCTTTCGGGCTCGATTGTTTCGGACCGGGTGTGGAAAGTGCTGGAGCAAGGGACGGATGAAAACGGCCCCATCGGCCATGGCTGGACCTATTCGGCGCACCCTATCGGGGCAGCAGCGGGGGTGGCGAACCTCAAGCTGATCGACGAGCTGGGGCTAGTGGAAAACGCGGGGCGCATGGGTGCTGCGCTGAAGGCGGGCTTGCAGGACGCTTTGGCAGGCCATCGCCATGTGGGCGAAGTGCGGGGCGAGGGGCTGATGTGCGCGGTGGAATTGGTGGAAGACCGCGACAGCCGCGCTTTCTTCGATCCGGCGCGCAAGATCGGGCCTGCGATTGCCGCGAAGATGGCGGAGATGGGGGTGATTGCCCGCGCCATGCCGCAGGGCGATATCATCGGTTATGCGCCACCCTTCTGCATCACGGAAGCCGAAGTGGAGGCGGTGGTGGCGGCCACGGCCGAGGCGGTGCGGGCAGTGTTGACGTAGCGCTGGAAGCGCCAGCGCGGCCCTTCTGGTGCGGGTGGATGCCTCCGGCGGGGATATTTGAAAAAGAGAAAGACGCGGGCTTCGGCTTGCGGGGAAGACGCGCCCTTTGTAGCTGAGGGTGAACGAAGGAGCGCAGTATGAGCACGATCACCCTTATCCGGCATGGGCAGGCCAATTCTTCTGCGCGAGATGAAGAGGGCTATGACCGTTTGTCGGATTTGGGCCATCAGCAGGCGCGGTGGTTGGGCGAGCATATGCGCGCAGTAGAAGAGCCGGTGATGCGGGTTTATTCCGGCACCTTGCGGCGGCATCGCGAGACGGCGGCGGGGATGGCCTTGGGCTTGCCGGTGGTGGAAGACGCGCGGCTCAACGAGCTTTCGTATTTCGGGATGGCGGAGATTGCCGAGCGGGTGCATGGGTTGAAGCATCCCGGAGACCGCGAGGAATTCGCGCGCCATATGCCGAAGCTGTTCAAGCTCTGGCAGGAAGACGCTTTGCCGGGAGCGCCTGAGGGGTTTGACGCCTTCGAGGCGCGGGTGGCGGCGGCGATGGCGGAGATTGCCCAAGGGGCCGGGCCTGCGGTGGTGGTGACCTCGGGCGGGTTGATCGGCATGGTGATGCGGCAGGTGATGGGGCTTTCGATCGAGACAATGGCGCATGCTTGCCTTGCGATCATGAACACCTCGGTGCACCAGTTGCACCCTGTGGCGGGGCAGCCGATCCTTGTGCAGTTCAATGCGGTGCCGCATCTCGATGCGCCGGAGCGGAGATTTGCACGAACCCATCTCTGACCCCCTTTCGGGCGGCTCAGGAGGGGCGTAGTGTCCGCCGCGAATGACAGGAGATGACCGATGCAACATATCTGGGTGCGCGCCGAGCAGCGGCCGAACGAGGATCGTGTGGGGCTGACCCCCGAGGGGGCGGCGGCGCTGATCGCGAAGGGGTTCCGGCTGACAGTCGAGGAGAGCCGGACGCGGGCGATCCCGATCGAGGGCTACCGCGCGGTAGGGGCTGAAATCGCGCCGGAAGCTTCGTGGCCTTCGGCACCGCGGGACGCGATCATTTTCGGGCTGAAGGAATTGCCGGAGGACGGCACGCCTTTGCCGCATCGCCACATCCTGTTTGGCCATGCCTATAAGGGCCAGCCTGCTGGGCGGGAACTGTTGAAGCGGTTCAAGGCGGGGGGCGGCGAGATGTATGATCTCGAATACCTCGTCGAAGAGAACGGGCGGCGTGTGGCGGCTTTTGGCTATTGGGCGGGGTTTGCGGGCGCGGCGGTGACTGTGAAAGCGTGGCTTGCGCAGCAATGGGGCGAGGTGTGCGGGCCTGTGGGCGTTTATCCGAGCCGCGATGCCTTGGTGGCGGAGCTGGAAGAGGAACTGGCGCAACTGGGCGGGCGCGTGCCGTCGGCCATTGTGATCGGGGCTTTGGGACGTGTGGGGCGCGGGGCGTCTGATCTCTGCGAGGCGCTTTCGATGCCGGTGACGCGCTGGGATATCGCGGAAACGAAATCGGGTGGGCCGTTCCCGGAAGTGCTGCAGCACGATATTTTCCTCAATTCGATCCTCGCGATGCCGGGCTGCCCGGTGTTTGTGGCTGCGGATGCGCCGACGTCTGAGCGGCGGTTGACGGCGATCGGGGATATCGCTTGCGATCCGACCTCGGACTTCTCGCCTGTGAAGGTTTATGACCGCACGACGACTTGGGCCGAGCCTGTGATCCGGGTGCATGATGCACCGCCTCTGGATGTAATGGCGATCGACAACCTGCCGTCGATGTTGCCGAAGGAATCCTCGGAAGATTTCGCGGCGCAATTGCTGCCGCATCTTCTGATGCTCGACGCCTTGGATCAGGGCGTATGGGGCCGCGCGTTCCAGACGTTCCAGAAGCACGTGGCCGGGGTGTGAGATGACGCTTTCCCTGGCCATAGGCTATACGGCGGCGTTTCTGGGCACGATCTGCTGGATTCCGCAGGCGGTTCTGGTTTGGAAAACCAAGGACACGAAGTCGCTCTCGCTGGTGACAAACCTGATGTTTCTGGCGACGGTGATCTTGTGGCTGATTTACGGGTTGATGATCGTGGACTGGCCCTTGATCATCGCCAATCTGGTATCGACGACGGCCATGGTTTCGATCGTGGCGGCGAAGCTGAAATTCAAATGAGGGAGTGAGGCAATGACCATTCATTGGTGTGGCACGGGGCTTTCGGCAGTGCCGGGGCTGCGGCGCTTGATCGAGGCGGGGTATCCGGTGACGGTGTGGAACCGCACGGTGGCGAAGGCCGAAGAAGCGGTGGGCGATCTGACGAAAGACATCCGCGCCTTCGATCTCGACACGATTTCGGGGCTGTTGCAGCCGGGCGATGTGGTGGTTTCCATGTTGCCGGGGGATTGGCATGTGCCGCTGGCGAAGGCCTGCCTTGCGGCGGGGGCGGAGTTCGTTTCGTCGTCTTACATCGCGCCGGAGATGCGGGTGCTGGACGAGGCGGCGAAGGAAAAGGGCCTCGCGTTCGTCAATGAATGCGGGCTTGATCCGGGGATCGACCATTTGATGGCGCATCAGTTGGTGGATGAGTACAAGGCCTCGGCGGCGTTCGATCCGAAGAACCACCTGAGCTTCCTGAGCTATTGCGGTGGCGTGCCGAAGATCGCGAATGACTTCAAATACAAGTTCTCGTGGTCGCCTCTGGGGGTGTTGAAGGCGCTGCGGTCGCCGTCGCGTTCCTTGAAGGATTACAAGGAGTTCAAGGTGGATCGGCCGTGGAATGCGATCACCACCTATACGGCGCCGCTGCCGACACCTGAGGATTTCGAGGTTTACCCGAACCGCGATAGCTATCCGTTCATGGACCAGTACCATTTCGATCCGAACTGGCCGGTGAAGACCTTCGTGCGCGGCACGTTGCGTTTGGGCGGTTGGGCTGAGGCGTGGAAGGATGTGTTCGCCGAAATCGAGACGCTTTCTGGGCCTGAGGGCGAAGCACGACTCAAGGAAATGTCGGACGGGTTCTGGGACAAGAACGCCTATGACGAGGGCGAGCCGGATCGTGTGGTGCTGATCGTCGATCTGAAAGCCGAGCGCGATGGTGCGGTGGCTTGGCACAAGACCTACGTGATGGATGCGTGGGGCGACGAGAAGGGCACTGCGATGGGGCGGCTTGTGTCGATCCCCGTGAGCCTTGCGGTGGAAGCGGTGCTGAAGGGGCGGATCGCGCCCGGTGTTTCGGCAGCCCCTTCGGAGCCGAAGATCGTGGCGGAGTGGATGGAGACCATCGGCGGGCTCTGCCAGCACCTTGAGGTTGTGACCAACGCCTGAGGCTTTGAGAATGGAAAAACGCCCGGTGCGGGGAGCACCGGGCGTTTTTTGTTGGTCAGGAACCTGACTGATCCTCGGCCAGTTGGGTGCCAGAGGGGAGGATGGCATCCACGGGCAGCTGGATCTGGACTTCCGGCAGCAGTGTTATGGCTTCGCTCAGGGCGGCGCGGATCGGGGCATCGGCGTCCGGGGGGATAGACGCCCATGCAGGCGCGGCAGTGAGAAGGGCCAGTGCTGCGAGAAGCGGTTTCACGTCA
>RFUP01000239.1 GCA_009922885.1 Paracoccaceae bacterium | reverse complement strand
AGCCGCGCTTCGCGACCGCGCGGCAAAGCGGCAGAAGGATCTGGCGCAGCGCGGCGTTGGCACCGAAGCCGCCTTGGAAACGGCAGAACTGGCCGCCTCTTCGGCGCGCCAGGCGGCGCTTTCTCGGGCGCAGTCTGTGGCACAAGCCGAAGCCCGCGTAGATCAGGCGGCCACGCGGCTCTCGCGGGTGAAGATCGCACTTTCGGAAGCCGAGCGCCGTTTGGCCGACACCACGGTGACAGCGCCGTTTTCGGGCACTTTGAGCGGTGTTTCTCTGGTGGAGGGCCGATTGGTTACTCAGAACGAGCGGCTGGCGGCATTGGTGGACGGCACCAAATTGGAAGCCGCCGTGCGCCTTTCCACTGCGCAATACGCGCGGCTTCTGGAAAGCGAAGGCAAGCTTGCGGAGCGGCCCGCACAAATCACGCTCGATCTCTGGGGCACGTCGATTGGCACCACGGGGGCGCTCACGCGTTCGAGTGCCGAAACGGGCGACGGCCAGACGGGCCGCCTCGTGTTTGCCCGCATCGACGCGGCGCGCGGGCTGAAGCCCGGCGATTTCGTAACTGTTTCCGTGGATGAACCCCCGCTGGAACGGATCGTGCGCCTGCCTTCAGGCGCTTTGGACAGCGCAGGCACAGTGCTGGCCTTGGCGGCAGATGATCGCCTTGAGGCTCTGCCCGTGCGGCTTGAGCGCCGGCAGGGCGATGATGTTCTGGTTCGGGCACTTGGTCTGGATGGCCGTGAAATCGTCACACAACGCTCGCCGCTTCTTGGTGCCGGCGTGAAGGTCCGCCCCCTGCGCGGCGACGGTGCCGCAGCTCCCGAGGCGCCCGCCATGGTCGAACTGACCGAAGAACGCCGTGCCAAGCTCGTGGCTTTCATCGAAGGCAACAAGATGCTTCCCGCCGATGTGCGCGACCGCATCCTGACGCAACTGCAAAACCCGCAGGTGCCTGCCCAAATGGTTGAACGCATCGAAGCGCGGATGGGGGGCTAAGCCATGCGGCGCGGTTTCATCGGCTACTTCACCCGCCACCCGACTGCCGCGAACCTCCTTCTGGTGGTCATGCTCGTGGCGGGCATTACTGGCGCCCCCAATATGCGGGCTCAATTCTTCCCCGATGTGGTTTCCGACGAGGTTTCCATTTCGGTGCGTTGGGAAGGCGCAGGCGCAGAAGACGTTGATCGGGCCATTGTGCAGGTGATCGAACCTGCGTTGATGGTGGTGGATGGCGTGGCGGACAGCCGCGCGACCTCGGCCGAAGGGCGCGCCTCGATCACGCTGGAATTCGAGCCGGGATGGGATCCGGCGCGCGCCGCAGAGGATGTGCAGGCCGCACTGGATCAAGTGACGAACCTGCCCGAAGATGCGGATGACCCGAAGGTGATCCGTGGCGGTTGGCGGGATCGCGTGACCGATGTGGTCATCACTGGCCCCGTCGGTATCGACCAACTCGCCCGCTACACCGATGAATTCGTTACCCGCCTTTTTTCGGCTGGCATCACCCGAACGACCATTCGCGGCGTGGCCGATCCCGAGATCCTCATCGAAGTGCCGATGGCGAGCCTGTTGCGCCACGACGTGACGATGGCGCAGATTTCAGCGGCCATCGCTGAAGAAGTAACCGCCGATCCCGCGGGTGATGTGAGCGGGGCGAATGCCCGCGTGCGGACCGGCGTGGAAAAGCGCTCGGCTGACCAGATTGCTGCGATCGTGATCCGATCCAACCCCGATGGGTCAACGCTGACCGTGGCCGATGTGGCGACCGTGCGCGCCGAAGGCATCGACCGGGACCGCGCCTATTTCGTCGGCCCAAACTCGGCCATGTCGGTGCGAGTGGATCGCTCGGATAGCGGCGATGCGATCAAGATGCAGCATGCGGTTCAAAACGTGGCAGACGAGATGGAAGCCACACTGCCAGCGGGCACTTCCATCGAATTGATCCGTACCCGCGCCGAGGCGATTACGGGCCGCTTGAACATTCTCCTCGACAACGGCTTGCAGGGCCTCGTTCTGGTGGTGCTCCTCCTGTTCCTTTTCCTGAATGCGCGCACCGCGATCTGGGTGGCGGCGGGCATTCCGGTGTCGATGCTTTCGGCAATTGCAGTGATGTATGTGGCGGGCATGTCGCTCAACATGATCTCGCTTTTTGCGCTGATCATCACGCTCGGTATCGTTGTCGATGATGCTATCGTGGTGGGCGAACATGCGGATTTCCGGTCGCGGACGCTTGGCGAAAAGCCCGTGCAGGCGGCAGAAACCGCGGCGCGGCGCATGCTTCTTCCCGTGACCGCCTCGACCATCACCACGGTGATTGCCTTTGCGGGCCTCACCTTCATCGGCGGGCGCTTTGGCGATATGCTCGGGGATATTCCCCTGACCGTGATCGCCGTACTTGTGGCGTCGTTGGTGGAGTGCTTCTTCATCCTGCCAAACCACATGGCCCATGCGCTGGCGCATTCCGACAAAGACCATTGGTATGACATGCCATCGCGTGTGGTGAACCGTGGCTTCGAGCGGTTCTCGAAAACGCTCTTCCGCCCGTTCATCGGCTTCGTGATCCGCGCCCGCTATCCGGTGATCGCAGGCGCGATGCTGCTTCTGGCCACGCAGGCTGCGCTCTTCATCCGGGGCGATGTGCCATGGCGCTTCTTCAATTCGCCGGAGCAAGGCTCGGTCACGGGCAACTTCGCCATGCTGCCCGGTGCCACCCGCGCAGACAGCATCGCGATGATGCGCGAACTCCAGCGCGCCACCGAGGAAGTCGCGAAGGAATACGAAACAAAGCACGGCACCAATCCGCTGGTTTTCGTTCTGGCCGAAGTGGGCGGCAATTCAGGTATGCCGCTGCCCGGTGCCGATACGAAAGACGCCGATCTTCTGGGCGGCATCGCCATTGAATTGATCGACGCCGACTTGCGCCCCTATTCCTCCTTCGCGTTCGTGGCCGAACTGCAGGACCGTGTGCGCCAGCATCCGATGGCTGAAACGCTCAGCTTCCGTGGCTGGCGCTCGGGGCCCGGTGGATCGGCACTTGATGTGCAATTCTTCGGCGCGGATGCCTCCACGCTGAAAGCTGCTGCCGAAGCCCTGAAAGTGGCCGTGACACAGTTCCCGGAAGTTTCGGCAGTGGAAGACAATCTGGCCTATGACAAGGAAGAGCTTGTGCTCGACCTTACCCCGCAAGGCCAAGCGCTGGGCTTCACCATCGACAACGTGGGCCGCAGCCTGCGCGCGATGCTGAACGGGATCGAAGCCGCGACCTATCCCGATGGCCCGCGTTCGGCCACCGTGCGCGTGGAACTGCCACGCAACGAACTCACGGCCGATTTCCTTGAGCGGTTGCAGATGCGCACGCCGCAAGGGGCCTATGTTCCGCTGTCCGATATCGTGACGGTGCGCTCGCAGGCTGGCTTCTCGACGGTGCGCCGCGAAAACGGGCTACGCACCGTTTCGGTGACTGGCGATGTGTCGGAAGACGACCCAGTTCGCGCCGAAGCCTTCCAACTGGCGCTCGAAACCGAAATCCTGCCAAAGATCGCCGAAGAAAATCAGGTTGAATACCGACTGGCGGGGCTCTCGGAGCAGGAAAACGAGTTTCTGGGCGACGCGGGCACAGGGTTAATCCTTTGCCTCACTGGGATCTACCTCGTGCTGGCTTGGGTCTTCTCCAGCTGGACGCGCCCGATTGTCGTCATGCTCATCATCCCCTTCGGGGCCATCGGCATGATCTGGGGGCATCACATCTGGTCGGTGCCGCTTTCGATGTTCACGGTTGTGGGTTTCATGGGGATGGTTGGCATCATCATCAACGACTCTATCGTGCTGATCTCCACCATCGACGAGTATTCCCGCGAACGCGGCCTCGTGCCCGCGATCATCGACGGCGTGGCTGACCGCCTCCGCCCCGTGCTGCTCACTACGGCCACTACGGTTCTGGGGCTTGCACCGCTGCTTTACGAAACCTCGCAACAGGCGCAGTTCCTCCGCCCCACCGTGATTACCCTCGTTTACGGTTTGGGCTTCGGTATGGTGCTGGTGCTCATGGTGGTGCCTGCGGTGCTCTCGGCACAGGCCGATTTCGCGCGGATGCAGAAGGCGTTCCGCCGCGCTATCGCGACCCCGCGCACAGGGGA
>RFUP01000238.1 GCA_009922885.1 Paracoccaceae bacterium | reverse complement strand
GGGGCGGGCGCCCGCCCCTTTCCGGCACCGCCCCGCGGTTTGTATGAGGGCGCGGGCACCCCTTTCACCTTTCACGGTCATCGGCTCTCCAGCCTGTACCGTGGAGTGAGTGTGCACCATATTCCTTTCATCTTTCTTAAAATACTCCCGGCACAGCGCCTGTGGCAGATGCTGCATTTGAGTATTTGCGGAAAGATGAAAGGCGAAGGGAGCGCCTCATGAGCGGCCTGGGGTTATTGTCGAGACGTGCGACGCCGGCTGAAATCCGGCCCGAACCTCCCGAGACGGTGCCGGAGATCAAGAGGGAGTGGCGGGCATGAGGACCATCCTTCCCGTTCTGACGGTTTTGGCGGGGATCTTCGTGATCTGGTACGCGGCGGCGGTCTGGCTGAATGCGGCTTGGGCCTATGACCGGGCCGGACGGGCGGGTGTGACGCTGAGTTTCTCGGAGCTTGTGGCGGATACTTGGGCGCAGGAGAAGCCGAAGCTGCCTGCGCCGCATCAGGTGGCGGCGGAGATCTGGGAGACGACGGTCGAGAAGAAGATCACCTCGAAGCGGAGCCTTGTGTTCCATAGCTGGGTGACGCTTTCGGCGACGCTTCTGGGCTTTGCCTTGGGCACGGCGCTGGGGGTCGGGCTGGCGGTGGGGATCGTTTATAACCGCGTGATGGATATGAGTGTGATGCCGTGGGTGATCGCGAGCCAGACCATTCCGATCCTCGCGATTGCGCCGATGATTATCGTGGTGCTGAACGCGGTGGGGATTTCGGGGCTTTTGCCGAAGGCCATCATCAGCATGTATCTGAGCTTTTTCCCCGTGGTTGTGGGGATGGTGAAGGGCTTGCGGAGCCCTGACCAGATGCAGCTTGACCAGATGCGGACGTGGAACGCGAGCCCGTCGCAGATGTTCTGGCGGCTGCGGTTGCCCTCGTCGATGCCTTACCTTTTCACCTCGATGAAGATCGCCATGGCGGCAAGCCTTGTGGGCGCGATTGTGGGCGAATTGCCGACGGGCGCTGTGGCCGGATTGGGCGCGCGGCTTCTTGCGGGGAGTTATTACGGGCAGACGATCCAGATCTGGAGTGCGCTTCTGATGGCGGCGGCATTGGCGGCGACGCTGGTGGCGTTGATCGGGCTGTTGCAGCGGGTCACCCTCAAGCGGATGGGGATGGCGTGATGGCTTGGATCGTTGCAGGTTTCGTATTCTGGGCGTTGGGGATATGGGCGAATGTGCGCTTGGCGCGCTTGCCGCGGTCGCGGGCGACTTCGCTGGCGGTTCCGGTGATTTTCGGGGTGACAATCGTGGTGGTCTGGGAGTGCATGGTGCGGGGGCTCAATGTGCCTTCGGTGATCCTGCCGCCCCCGAGCGCGATTGCGGTGCGTTTTGCCGCCTCGACGCATATCCTCTGGGAAGACTTCGTGCAGACCGTGATCAAGGGGGCGCTTTCAGGGTATGTGATGGGCTGTGGCGCGGCGTTCCTGACGGCGATTGCAGTGGACCGTTTCCCGTTCCTGCAGCGCGGGCTTCTGCCTATCGGCAATTTCGTGGCCGCGCTTCCAGTGATCGGCATGGCGCCGATTTTGGTGATGTGGTTCGGGTTCGACTGGCAGTCGAAGGCGGCGATTGTGGTGGTGATGGTGTTCTTCCCGATGCTCGTGAACACGGTGCAGGGGTTGCAGGACACTTCCGCCATGCAGCGCGACCTGATGCACACCTACGCGGCGGGCTATTGGCCGACGCTGTTTTACCTGCGGCTGCCTGCGGCGATGCCGTTCATTTTCAATGGTCTCAAGATCGCCACGACGCTGGCGCTGATCGGGGCTATCGTTGCCGAGTTCTTCGGTTCGCCCATCCGCGGGATGGGTTTCAGAATTTCCACAAGCGTGGGGCAATTGGCGCTCGATCTGGTCTGGGCCGAGATCGTTGTGGCCGCGCTGGTGGGATCGTTCTTCTATGGCGGGGTCGCGTTGCTGGAGAAGGCAATGACCTTTTGGCACCCGTCACAGCGAGGCAGAGCATAAACGAACACAACAAGCCAAGTCTGACAAGGAGAGTATGGAAATGAAACTGATCGCCAAGACCCTCGGCACCTCTGCGCTGGCCCTCTGGGCCGGAATGGCTGCGGCCGCCGATGATGTGACGCTTCAATTGAAGTGGGTCACGCAAGCCCAGTTTGCCGGCTACTACGTGGCTTTGGACAAGGGCTTTTACGAAGAAGAGAACCTCAATGTGACGATCAAGCCTGGTGGCCCGGATATCGCACCTGCACAGGTGATCGCGGGCGGCGGTGCGGATGTGGTTCTGGACTGGATGCCTTCGGCGCTCGCTTCGCGCGAGAAGGGGCTGCCCTTGGTCAACATCGCCCAGCCGTTCAAGTCCTCGGGCATGATGCTGACCTGCCGCAAGGATGCGGGTGTGGAAACGCCTGCGGACTTCAAGGGCAAGACGCTGGGCGTCTGGTTCTTCGGCAACGAGTATCCGTTCCTGAGCTGGATGAGCAAGCTGGGTTACTCGACCGAAGGCGGTGCGGATGGCGTGACGGTGCTGAAGCAGGGCTTCAACGTCGATCCGATCCTGCAGGGGCAAGCGGCCTGCGTCTCGACCATGACCTATAACGAGTACTGGCAGATCATCGACGCGGGCTTGAAGCCTGAGGAACTGGTCGTGTTCAAGTACGAGGATCAGGGCGTGGCGACGCTGGAAGACGGCATGTACGTCATGGAAGAGAAGCTCGCTGATCCGGCCTTCGCGGATAAGATGGTGCGTTTCGTGCGCGCCTCGATGAAGGGTTGGAAATACGCCGAAACGAACCCGGATGAAGCGGCGATGATCGTTCTGGATAACGACGCCTCGGGCGCGCAGACCGAAGCGCATCAGAAGCGGATGATGGGCGAAGTGGCGAAGCTGACGGCGGGCTCGAACGGCGCGCTTGATCCGGCGGATTACGAGCGCACGGTGGCCTCGCTTATGTCGGGCGGGTCGGATCCGGTGATCTCGAAAGCGCCGGAAGGCGCGTGGACCCATGCGATCACGGATGCGGCGCTGAAGTAAGCTTTGGCTGAATGGACTTGGGAAGGCCCGGCGGAAGCGCCGGGCCTTTTTCGTTGGGGGTGGGAAGCGACGTTTCGCGTCGGCTTTGGCACAGACAGGGGCGGGGCCTGCTCGCACCTTTGGCGGGAGTTTCAGAGGTGCGGCATGACATATCGGGCGGGCGTGACTTTGGTGATCCTTGCGGGGATCCTGTGGTCTTTGCAGGGGTTGGTGTTCCGCCAGATCGAGGTGGCGGGCGCGTGGCAGGTGCTATTCTGGCGCTCGCTGGGGATGTTGCCGGGGCTTGTGCTGTTCTTGGCGTGGCGGGCGAAGGGATCGCCTTGGCCTGCATTGCGCGCCGTGGGACTTGCGGGCGCGGTGGGCGGATTGGGGCTGGTGGCGGCCTTTGGCGGAGCCATCGTGGCCATCCAATCGACCACGATTGCCAATGCGGTGTTCCTTTTTGCCGCCTCCCCCCTGCTGGCCGCACTCTTGGGCTGGGTGATCTTGCGCGAAGAGGTTCGATTGGCAACTTGGGGCGCTATTCTGGTGGCCGCCGTGGGTATGCTTGTGATGGTGCGCGAAGGGCTGGCCGCTGGCGCGCTTTTGGGCAATCTCGCGGCCCTAGCATCGGCACTTGGGTTTGCGGCCTTTTCGGTGGCTTTGCGGTTCGGCAAATCCGGCGACATGATCCCGGCGGTCATTCTGGGCGGGATCTTTGCGGCAGTGACCGGTTTTATCGTCTTGGTCGCGCAAGGAACCCCATTAGGCCTCGCGCCGCGCGATTTGATGCTGACCCTCGCCATGGGGGCCGTGATCCTCGGCGGTGGTATGACGCTTTACACCTTGGGGAGCCGGAAAGTCCCCGCTGCCGAAATGACGCTCTTGTCCATGCTCGAGGTTCTATTAGCGCCTGTCTGGGTCTGGCTTTTGTTTAATGAAACCGCCAGCACCGGCACATTTATTGGCGGCGGGATCGTGTTGGTCGCAATTCTGTTCAACGCGTTTTCGGGCGCGCGCAGAAAACCGTCCTTGCCAGGGGTTGGGCCGGTTGTGGCCCTTCCCGACGGGAACTAGGGGCGCTATACCGACAGGTATGATATCTGATCTGCTCCGGCGCCTACTCGC
>RFUP01000237.1 GCA_009922885.1 Paracoccaceae bacterium | reverse complement strand
CGCCGGGTGGAGGGCGTCGACCAAACTTTGCCGATCCGCCTTGTTGCCTATGCCAATGGCCGCCTGACGGCCGAGGATCCGCACAGCGGGTACAGCGTCGAACTTGGTTCTTTCGGGGCCGACAACCGAGCCGCGTTTGAACGGCTCATGATGGCACAACGTGCCGCACCATAAGGGAACAAAGCCATGCCATTTTTTGCCAGACGAAAGGAACAGGTGCCCTGCACCGTTGAAGTGTCGCACCGCTTTGAAAGCCTGCATGCCCATGTCCGCTTTGACAACGGCGCCGTTGTCCACCCCGGCGACGAGGTGTTGGTTCACGGCGCCCCGGTCCTTGCCGCCTGGGGCGACGTGGTGATCGAGCAGCGCACCGCTACGATCACACGCGCGACCGTGCTGGAACGCCTGTGGACCCGCGCTACGGGTGATTTCGGCTTCATGGAATTGTGCGAATTCAGTTTTTCCGAGGAGTTGGCGCTATGAATGTCCAGGCTCGCCCGCACCACGACACCACCCATGGCGAATTACATGCGGAACTCGCGTCGAAATTCGATACCACGGCGATGGCGTCGGAAAGCACGTTGCTCAATCCACGTTTCTACACCACCGATTTCGACGAACTGGACAAGATCGACGTCAGCTCGGTGCGCGCCGATTGGGACGTCTTGATCGCGCAGATGCGCTCAGACCCCAACAAGGGGCATTTCAAGAAGAACGCCGATTGGGACAGCATCGACTGGGCCAGCATGGACCCTGAATTGCGCAAGGAATTCATCGACTTTCTGGTATCGTCCTGCACGGCCGAATTCAGTGGCTGCGTTCTTTATAAGGAAATGAAACGCCGCGGCTCGAACCCTGACATCTGTGAGCTGTTCAGCTACATGTCGCGCGACGAGGCGCGGCACGCGGGCTTTATCAACGACGCCCTGCGCGAGGCCGGGGTGGCGGTGAACCTTGGCTTTCTGACGAAGGCCAAGAAATACACCTATTTCCGGCCCAAATTCATCTATTACGCCACCTACCTGTCCGAAAAGATCGGCTACGCGCGCTACATCACCATCTTCCGCCATCTCGAGGCCAACCCTGATCAGCGGTTCCACCCGATCTTCAAGTGGTTCAGGGAATGGTGCAACGACGAGTTCAGCCATGGAGAGGCCTTTGCCTTGCTGATGAAATCGGACCCCAAGTTGACCGAAAGCTTTGTGAACAAGCTGTGGATCCGGTTCTTTCTGGTCGCTGTCTATTCGACCATGTGGGTGCGTGACCACGCGCGGCCCGCGTTTCACAACGCGCTGGGCGTGGATATCGAATGGTATGACCAAGAGGTGTTCCGCAAGACATCCGCGATCGCCCGGCAGATCTTTCCGGTCGAATTGGACATCGACCACCCAGCATGGGTGCCAACTCTCCGCAATATCGAATCTGCGATGCGCGCCATTGAGGACGGGACCCGCAAAGGCGGAATTGGCGGATGGGTGAAACGATCGGCAGGCATGGCGCGGGTCGGTGTCGGATTTGCGCGTCTTTACATGATCCCGGTGCGCAAGAATAGCGTTCCCACCAGCCCGCGCCTGCAACCGAGCTACTGAGAGGGATCGCCTACGCATGTTGCATCACCCCGCCCTTGCCGTCCTTGGCGCGCTGTTCCTGTGGTGGGCGGCGACGGGTATCTTGTTATGGTGCGTGCACCGCGCCGACCGCGACAGTGGACCGGGTCGTCACGAAGCGACGGTTCTGCTTGCCTTGCCGCTGTTGATTGGCGGGGTGACTGTTGCGCGGGCTACAGAAGGCACGCTTGCACCCTGGGCGGTTTGGATGGCCTTTGTTGCCGCGCTTGCGATCTGGGCATGGATCGAACTGGCCTTCTTGTCGGGCGTGGTGACCGGGCCAGTGACAACCGCTTGTCCTCCGGGGTTGGTGGGCGCGGCGCGGTTTCGCCGTGCCTTCGGCACCATCGCTTGGCACGAAGGGGCCTTGGTTGCGGCCCTGGCATGGCTGGCTGTGACCACCGCGCAAGGGCCCAACCGCTTTGCCTTCTACACCTTTCTGATCCTTTTCTGTGCGCGTGTCTTCGCAAAGTTGAACCTGTTTTTGGGCGCTCCGCGCATCAACACCCACTTCCTGCCGCGCCCGGTTGCCCATCTGGGCAGCTATTTTCGCCAAGGTCCGGTCAGCGGATTTTTCCCGCTGTCTGTAACGCTGCTGGCGCTGACTCTGGGATGCCTGATCGACCAGTGGTGGCGCGCCGTGGCAGACGGGCCGGCATTGGGCTTCTCACTGCTCAGCGCGTTAAGCGCACTGGCGCTGCTCGAGCACTGGTTCATGGTCTGGAAACTGAACGACGACAAATTGTGGCGCTGGATGATCCCGGCGCCGCGCAACGACAAGACAAAACTGCGAGGGAAGCCCCATGGATTTTGACGCCATCTTCAAATCCCAACTGGAAACGCTGAAGTCCGAGGGGAACTATCGCGTCTTTGCCGAACTTGAACGCCAGTGTGGGGCCTTTCCCCGTGTTGCGCGGCACCGGGCGGACAAACAGGATGAAGTGACGGTCTGGTGTTCGAACGATTATCTGGGGATGGGTCATCACCCCGACGTGGTCGAAGCGATGGTCGAGGCGGTGCGTGCGACCGGCTCCGGGGCAGGGGGCACACGCAACATCTCGGGCACCAACCGGCACCATCGGGTGTTGGAAGAGGAACTGGCCGACCTGCACGGCAAGGAAGGCGCACTGTTGTTCACGTCGGGCTATGTTTCGAACTGGGCGGCCCTGTCGACGCTGGGGTCGCGCATTCCGAACGCGGTGATCCTGTCGGACGCGGGCAATCACGCCAGCATGATCGAAGGCATCCGCCACTCGCGCGCCGACAAGGTGATCTGGAAGCACAACGACTGGCGCGATTTGGACCGCAAACTCAAGGCCTGCGGCGATCGGCCCAAGATCGTCGCCTTTGAAAGCGTCTATTCCATGGATGGCGACATCTGCCCTATGCGCGAAATCGTCGAGGTTGCCGAGGCCCATGGCGCGATGACCTATCTAGACGAGGTGCACGCGGTCGGCATGTATGGCCCACGTGGCGGCGGCATCAGCGAGGAGCGCGGGCTGGCCCATCGCATCGACCTGATCGAGGGCACGCTTGGCAAGGCCTTTGGCGTTGTGGGCGGATATGTCACAGGCTCAGCTGCGCTGTGTGACTTCATCCGCTCGTTTTCCTCTGGCTTCATCTTTACCACCGCGCTTCCGCCCGCGGTTGCGGCGGCAGCGACGACCTCGATCCAGCACCTCAAGCAGTCGGATCTTGAACGGTGCTCACAACGCAACCGTGTGGCCAAAGTTCGTGCGCGCCTGATCGGCGCCGGTATTCCGTTCATGGACAATGAAAGCCACATTATTCCGGTGCTGATCCGCGACCCGGTCAAATGCCGGATGATTTCGGACATGTTGATGGAAGATTGGGGGATCTACGTCCAGCCGATCAATTATCCGACTGTTCCCAAGGGAACTGAACGGCTTCGGATCACCCCAGGGCCACTTCATTCAGATGCCGACATCGACCGGCTGGTCTGTGCTCTCAGCGACCTATGGCAGCGTTGCGCTTTAGCTCATGCTGCTGCCTAACACAATGGAACGCACTGAATTGTTGGATTTAGTGACTTTGATCTAAATTAACGGTTGTCGCGTAAAATAGAAGCATAAACCAATGGGAGGTACTTCAAATGTCAGTTAAATATCTTGGCTTCTCCGCGTCCATTATGTTGCTGGCGTCATCAGCGATTGCCGATGGCGATGCTGCATCTGGCGAAAAAGTTTTTAATCAATGTCAGAGCTGCCATATCGTCGCAAACGAAGCTGGTGAAGTTCTGGCTGGACGAAATGGCCGCCAGGGGCCTAATCTGTACGGGATCGTGGGTCGCATTGCAGGAAGCTATCCTGGTTTCCGTTATGGCGATGGCCTTCTAGCCATGGCTGATGCAGGTATGGCCTGGGACGCAGAAATGTTGGTTTCTTATCTTGCTGACCCAACCAGTTTTGTGCGCGAAGCGACTGGAAACAAACGCGCCAAAGCCAAGATGTCTTTCCGTTTGCGCAACGCGCAGGATGCTGCTGACGTAATTGCGTTCATAACTAGCTTGTCCCCTGCTGCCGGAAATTGACCGGCTG
>RFUP01000236.1 GCA_009922885.1 Paracoccaceae bacterium | reverse complement strand
ATAGGGGGGCGCTGCCCCCCTTGCCCTTTCAGGGCATCCCCCCGGGATATTTTCAAAGAGAAAACAGGGGACGCGCGTTCAGTGCCCCGCTTTCGATCCAGTGACGACAGCCAGCAAAGGGCTCAGAATTCTCGTCACAACGGGGATCAGAAGAAGCCCGTAGGTTAGTCCGAAAACACCGTCGAGCCCTGCCGTAACAACCCACGCGACGAAGCCTGCGATTTGCGCCGACACTGCGTGGGAAGCCGCTTCCGCAAGTGCATGGATTGGCTCAAAGGGCCAATGTAAGCCAAGTTCATGCAGGCCGTGGGTCACGATGCTCCCGCCGACCCAGAGCATCGCTGCTGTTCCGACAGTCGACAAAAGCGTCATTAGCGCGGGCATCGCCTGCACCAGCCAACGACCAAAATTGCGTGTGGCCGAGAGGCGGGCCGTCGAGGCCAGATGCAGCCCCACATCATCCATCTTCACAATCAGCGCCACACCTCCATAGACGACGGCCGTGATGAAGAGCCCCACCAGCGCAAGTGACGCGGCTTGCATCCAGAGGCTCGGCACCTCGATCGCGGCCAGCGAAATGGTCATGATTTCCGCGGAAAGAATGAAGTCCGTCTTGATCGCCCCCTTGACCTTGGCCTCTTCCAGATGGGACGGATCCTTGATGTCCATATCGGCCTCAATATGGGCATTGCAATGCGGGAAAAGGGCGTGGAAGAGTTTCTCCGCCCCTTCGAAACAGAGATAAGAGCCCCCCAGCATCAAGAGCGGCGTAATCGCCCAGGGGGCGAATTGTGCAAGAAGCATCAAGCCCGGCAACAGGATGACGAGCTTGTTGAAAATAGACCCTTTGGTGATTTTCCAAATGATCGGCAATTCACGTGCCGGGGCAAAGCCGTGCACGTATTTGGGCGTTACGGCCGCGTCGTCGATCACAACGCCTGCTGCTTTTGCGCCAGCTTTCGATGCAGCGGCCGCGATGTCGTCAACGCTCGTTGCCGCGACTTTCGCGATTGCGGCCACATCATCCAAAAGGGCCAGTAATCCACTCATTGCTCATCCTCGGATTGTTTGCCCCTACCCTACTGCCCTTCGGTTCCAGCACAAGTGCTTCGACTCAGGCCCAACGCGCAGAGCGTTAGCGCAATCATGAGAATGATAGCGCTGACAATGGAAGATGCTGTCGTTTTTCGGCTTTCCGCCATCGCCTGCCCCGGTTTATGAGAGCCGCAATCGGCGATCCAGCGCCTCGCGTGCTGCGCCTGAAGCCATTCAAGGAGAGCATAATGACCATCACGATCGGGATCAACGGATTTGGCCGCATCGGCCGCTGCACCCTCAGCCATATCGCTGAATCTGCGCGTGAAGACGTCAAGGTTGTCCGCATCAATGCCACGGGCCCGCTCGAAACCGCAGCGCACCTGATCCGCTACGACTCTGTTCATGGTCGTTTCCCCGGCACCGTCACCATCGGTGACGGCAAGATGGATCTGGGCCGCGGTGCCTTCGACGTGATGTCCACCTATAATATGGACGAGCTGGACTGGTCCGGTGTCGATGTGGTTCTCGAATGCACTGGCAATTTCAATGACGGCGAGAAGGCCAAGAAGCACCTCGAGCGCGGCGCGAAATCGGTTCTGATCTCGGCTCCGGCCAAGAACGTGCAGAAGACCATCGTCATGGGCGTCAATGATGACCAACTCGCCAAGGGCGACACGATGATCTCGAACGGCTCCTGCACCACCAACTGCCTCGCGCCTCTCGCCAAGGTTCTGGATGCGGCTATCGGCATCGAAAGCGGCATCATGACCACGATCCACTCCTACACCGGCGACCAGCCCACGCTTGATCGCCGCCACAAGGACCTCTACCGCGCCCGCGCAGCCGCCATGTCGATGGTGCCCACCACCACGGGTGCCGCCAAGGCTCTGGGCGAGGTTCTGCCGCAACTGAAAGGCAAGCTCGACGGTTCCGCCGTGCGTGTCCCCACCCCGAACGTTTCCTGCGTTGATCTCACCTTCATCGCCAAGAAAGACGTCACAGTTGCCGATGTGAACGAGGTTGTCCGCGAGGCCGCCGAAGGTGCGATGAAAGGCATTCTCGGCTACGATCCGGAGCCGAAAGTCTCGATCGACTTCAACCACACCAACGAAAGCTCGATCTTTGCACCCGACCAGACCAAGGTCATCGGTGGCCGCCTCGTGCGCGTTCTGTCGTGGTATGACAACGAATGGGGCTTCTCGGTCCGTATGGCCGATGTCGCTGTCGCGATGGGCAAATTGCTCTGATTTCCCTTAAAGGAAGCGAAAACGCCCGCCAATCCGGCGGGCGTTTTTTCTTGTCCTCTCGACAGCACCGGGCGAACAGGGCCATATATGGAAAACGTCAGGAGGTAGCGGCATGACCAATCAAATCGCGATTGCGCTCGGCGTGATGATCCTCGCCGCCATCTGCCTCGACATGTTCGCGTTCGGTGGAAGCAACCTGCTGTATCTGGCCCGCAAATTTGCCGAACTGATCGAATGGGTCGCGTTCTGGCGCTAAAACTCAGCGGTTATAGCGCGCCACCAAAGCGTCTTTGACCGCTGGCGGCACGAATTTCGACACATCGCCCCCGAGGCGCGCGATCTCTTTGACCAGTCGCGACGCAATCGCCTGTCGGCGCGCATCGGCCATCAGGAAAACCGTTTCCACGCTGGCATCAAGCGCGCGGTTCATCCCGACCATCTGGAATTCATACTCGAAGTCCGCCACGGCGCGCAGGCCCCGCACGATCACACTCGCCCCCACATCGCGGGCACAATCGATCAGAAGGTTCTCGAACGGATGCACCACGATCTCGGTGCCGGTCTCTTCCACCATCGACTTGCATTCGGCCTCGATCATGGCCACGCGCTCTTCGAGCGTAAACAAAGGCCCCTTGTCGCGGTTGATAGCAACGCCGATCACAAGGCGATCCACGAGCGAACAGGAGCGGCGAATGATATCCGTGTGCCCGTAAGTGATCGGATCGAACGTGCCCGGGTAAAGGCCAATGCGCATCAAGGTATCCCCCTTTAGTTACTTACGGGCACGCAACAATATTGCGCGCCCGTTTGCAAGTGCAGAAAAATACGGATCCCCTCAACGACCCATTATCATCTCTTCCAGCGCCGTCTTCTCCATGGACAACTCGTCAAGCCGCGCCTTGACCACATCGCCGATGGTTACGATCCCCACCAATTCGCCGCTCTGCGTCACTGGCATATGGCGGAAACGGCCATCCGTCATGCGTTGCAGAACCGTGTCCATTTCGTCGGACGGGCTGCAGCACGAAGGGTTCCGCGTCATGAGATCCTCGGTCTTCATCCCGAGGCAATTCCCACCACGCAGCGCCAAGGCACGTACGATGTCGCGCTCGGAAAGGATCCCGTCCACATGCTTTCCATCACTGGAAACCACCACCCCGCCAATCCGCCTCTGCGCCAGAAGATCCGCAACCTCCTCGATTTTGGTCTCCGGCGTGACGGTGATCACAGCGTGATTGCCTTTGGCCTTGAGAATTTGATGCACGAGCATGGCAGTCCTCCCAGTTTGAATAGCACACAGGTAATTTCCTGACCTCCAGCGTCTTCCTCGCGCAACTTTCTGTCAAGTCAGCTGTTTTCTTCGTCGACGCCTTCCAGCCGAAGAACCTCTTCTCGCATGCCCTCAATCAGGGCTTCCGCAAACCTGTTCATCCGTTCAAGGCGACGGTCGTCGGCGTGCCGCACAAGATAGAACGAGCGTGTGAGGCCAATATGATCGCGCAAGACCCGCGCCACCCTTGGGACAGAGGCAATCGCAAAATCATGCACCATCCCCACCCCCATTCCAAGTCGCACCCACTGAAACTGCACTGAGGCCGAATTTGAAGCGAGCGCGACTCGCTCCACACCAAGATCGCCGAGATAATCCAATTCCTTGTCGAAAATCATGTCGGGAATGTAGCCGATCATCCGATGCCCCTTGAGGTCTTCCGGTGTTTGGATTGGAGCATTCTGGCGTAAATACATCCGCGACGCCGCAAGGCTCAGGCGGTAATCGGTGATCTTCTGCACCAGCAACCGCCCCGCCGTTGGCGGTGAAACGGCAATCGCCATATCCACTTCCCGCTTTGACAGATTAAGCACCCTGGGCAATGCCACGATTTGCACATCCAAGTCAGGATTTGCCGCACAAATCGCAGAGCACACTTGCGGCAAAAGGAAATTCGCACAGCCA
>RFUP01000235.1 GCA_009922885.1 Paracoccaceae bacterium | reverse complement strand
CCGCCAATTCGTTCTCACATGGGTGCAGCCGGGTCTTGCGGGCCTGATGGATGGCTCTGTCTCCACCCTCGCGCCCATCTTCGCCACCGCCTTCGCCACCCAAGACACCTGGACGACCTTCCTCGTCGGCCTCGCCGCCTCTGTGGGGGCAGGCATCTCCATGGGCTTCACCGAAGCCGCCTCCGATGACGGCCAGCTTTCAGGCCGCGGTTCTCCGGTCAAGCGTGGCATCTCCGCAGGCGTCATGACCACCGTCGGCGGCCTCGGCCACGCGCTCCCCTACCTCATCCCGCATTTCTGGACCGCCACCATCACCGCGATGATCGTCGTCTTTGTCGAACTATGGGCCATCGCGTGGATCCAGAACCGCTACATGGAAACACCCTTCCTCCGCGCCGCCTTCCAAGTGGTTGTCGGCGGTGCCTTGGTGTTTGCCGCAGGGGCGATTATCGGCGGCGGTTAAGCGCCAGCTTCGGCGAAAACCTTATCCAGAAGCGCCTGCAATTCAGCCGCGTCGCCTTCCGTGAAGGCGGCGGGCAAGTCGCTGTCGATATCGAACACACCCAGCAGTTCACCCGCCCCGGTCCGCACTGGCAGCACCAATTCCGAGCGCGTGCTCGACGCGCAGGCGATATGGCCGGGGAACGCATCCACATCCGGCACCAACTGCACCTCGCCCGTGCGCGCACAGGCCCCGCAGACGCCCCGCTCGAAAGGGATCACCAAGCAGCCATGGCCGCCCTGATAAGGCCCGATCTTCAAGAGGCGCGGCGCCACCACGCGGTAAAACCCTGTCCAGTTGAAACGGTCATCCGCGTGATGCACTTCACACGCCACCGTCGCCATCAAGGCCACCGTATCGGTCTCGCCATGGGTCAGCGCTTCAACCGCTGCACCCAACGCCTGATAATCCACTGCCGCCATGTGCCGATGCTCCCTGCAAGAATGCCTGCGCCGCCCTCATAAGGGCGGCAACAGCCTTACACCAGTTCGATCGCAATCGCGGTGCCTTCACCGCCCCCGATGCAAATCGCCGCCACACCGCGCTTCAGCCCGCGCTTTTCCAGCGCGTTCAGCAGCGTCACGATGATCCGCGCACCAGAGGCGCCAATCGGATGGCCCAGCGCACAGGCCCCGCCATTCACGTTCACCTTCTCGCGCGGCAAACCCATCTCTTTCATGAACGCCATCGGCACCACGGCAAAGGCCTCGTTCACCTCCCAGAGGTCCACGCTGTCCTTGTCCCAGCCCAAGCGCTCCAGAAGCTTCCGTGCCGCCGGAACCGGGGCCGTCGGGAAATCCTTCGGCGCTTGCGCATGGCTCGCATGGCCCATGATCCGCGCCCGGATATTCAAACCCTTCGCTTCCGCCGCCGTCCGCGAGGCCAGCACCAGCGCCGCCGCGCCATCCGAGATCGACGAGGAATTCGCCGCCGTCACCGTGCCTTCCTTGCGGAACGCAGGCTTCAACGTCGGGATCTTCTCGGGCCGCGCCTTCGCGGGCTGTTCGTCTTCCGAAATCACCGTCTCGCCACCACGGCCCGCAAGCGTCACCGGAAACACCTCGCCCTCGAATGCCCCCGACCGGATGGCGTTCAAGGCATTCTCCAACGAACCCAGCGCATAGGCATCCTGATCGGCCCGCGTGAACTGGAACGCTTCCGCGCAGTCCTCGGCAAAGGTGCCCATCAGGCGGCCCTTGTCATAAGCATCTTCCAACCCGTCGAGGAACATATGGTCAATCGCGCCCTGATGCCCGATCCGCGCACCGCCCCGCATCGACGGCAAGAGATACGGCGCGTTCGACATCGATTCCATCCCGCCCGCGATCATCGTCTCCGCATGGCCCAGCGCGATCTGGTCAAACGCCATCATCGTCGCCTTCATCCCCGAACCGCACATCTTGTTCAGCGTCGTCGCGGGCACATCCTCGCCCAAGCCACCCGCAAACCCTGCCTGCCGCGCCGGAGCCTGCCCTTGCCCAGCCGGCAAAACACAGCCCATCAAAAGCTCATCCACCGTCGAGGCCCGCGCATTTTCTAGCGCCGCGCGGATCGCAGCACCCCCCAGCGTCGCCGCCGGAACGCCGTTGAACGCCCCCTGAAAGCCCCCCATCGCTGTCCGCGCCGCGCCTGCGATTACCACTTCTTCCATAGCGTCCTCCCGAAAAAATCTGGTCCTGCATACGAGATGGTAAGGTTTATCGTCCAGTCTCCTCGCCAGATATCAGTATTTCTGCGGAGGCCGCGATGCGCCTGTCTCATGCCCCAGAGGGCGAATTCCTGCTCGTTACCCTCGATGCCTCCCGCATCGACGCCGCCAGCGCACTGGCCTTCAAGGATGAAATGCGCGCCCTTCCCGGAAGCGCCGATGTCCTCCTCGATTTGGCCCGCGTCACCTTCGTCGATAGCTCCGGCTTGGGGGCCATCGTTGCCGCGATGAAAGCCCTCGCACCCCGCCGCCTGCATCTCGCAGCGCTCAACCCCACTGTCGCCAAAGTGTTCCGCCTCACGCGCATGGATACGGTTTTTCCGATCCACGTGTCTGTTGGGGAGGCGCACCATGCTGGCTGAAGCCGTGCCCTTCCCCCGAAATGGCGGCCACGGGTCCGCAGGTGCGGATTTCTTCTCGCTGCAATTCGAAGCCACCCCGCCCGAAACGCGGCTGGCGCTGGCCAAAGCCGTTATGCAACTGGGCCTCTGGGATCTTCCCGAAGATGTCGCCGCCTCCACTGAGATCGCCCTCGCCGAGGCCTGCAACAACATCGCCGAACACGCCTACGCAGGCCGCGATCCCGGCCCTGTCTGGCTCGGTCTTCTTCTCCAAAGCACGAAGATCATCGTTACCTTGTCGGACCGTGGCTGGCCCCTCTCGCCCGATCTCGTTCAGGCCCCCGTTACCGCACCTGATCCCTCCGCCCTGCCAGAAGGCGGCTTCGGCTGGTTCCTGATCAAGAGCCTTGCTCAAGATCTCCGCATCCACCGCATGAACGGCACCAACCACCTCACCTTCAGCATCCCGCGCACGAAACCCGCCAGTTGACCCGCAAATTTTCTACGTCAGCCGGAAAATAGCCGCATTTCCATCAAAACTACGCCCGACTCATCCGGCATCTTCCATCCTGTAGCTGCACTATAGCTTCCCTCGGTGCCGGGTGTTCAAAGCCCCCACCCAATCCCGGCACCGAGGTTCGTTCCCCCTGCCCAAACATCGCGCAACCCGCATATTGCAAACGCCGCGATAGGCTCTAACCTCCCCCTCGGGAACAAGGGGAGACAACCATGCGCGATTTCCAGAAACCGGGCCGTTCACAGGTCATTGCCGCCAACGGCATCTGTGCAACATCCCATCCACTCGCCGCTAAAACCGCCATCGAAATTCTTGAGCGCGGCGGCAACGCCATCGACGCCGCCATCGCCGGTGCCGTCCTCTTGGGCATCTGCGAACCGCAAATGACCGGGATCGGCGGCGATTGCTTCGTCCTGATCAAGAAGCCCGGCACCGAGGATATCATCGCCGTCAACGGCTCGGGCCGTGCCCCTGCCGCCGCCGATGCCGCCCACCTGCGCGAACGCGGCCTGAAAACCGTTCCGCTCCATGGCCCCGAAGCCGTGACGATCCCCACCGCGATCGACGCCTTCTGCCGCCTCTCCAACGATCACGGCAAACTGGGCCTCGACGCCCTCCTTGCCCCCGCAATCCGCTACGCCGATGAAGGCGTCCCGCTCGCACCCCGTGTGGCCTTCGACCTCGCGGATGCCACAGCCCTCCTCTCGGGCCACGGCATCACCCATTACACCAAGGGCGGCACAGCTTACGGCATGGGCGATGTCATGCGCTTCCCCGGCCAAGCCGAAGTGCTCCGCCGCATCGCCAAACACGGCCGCGATGCCTTCTACACCGGTGAAATCGCCGAAGACATGGTTGCAGCCCTCCGCGAACGCGGCGGCGTCCATACGCTGGATGATTTTGCTGCCGCCGAAAGCAACTACACCACCCCGATCTCCGGCACCTACGGCGATCTCGAACTCTGCGAGCATCCGCCAAATGGCCAAGGTGCCACCGCGATCCTCATGCTCAACATCCTCAAGCACTTCGATCTGAAGTCGATGGACCCGTGGGGCGCCGAGCGCGCGCATATCGAAGCCGAAGCCGCCAAACTCGCCTATGATGCGCGCAACCGCTTCATCGCCGATCCGGCACACACCACCCGCCTCGATTACATGACCTCCGCCGAAACCGCCGCGCGCCTCGCCGCG
>RFUP01000234.1 GCA_009922885.1 Paracoccaceae bacterium | reverse complement strand
CCTGACCGGTGGCTCTCCCGATTAATCGAAACGTCACGCCCACGGCGACGGGAGCGCCCATCTCCACGAGCTTGCTGATGATCTCCAAATCCAACCGCGCATCCTTGGCAGCGCTCGCGGTTTTCACCCGGATATATGCCTTTTCCGTGACGTTCGCGCCGAACTTCCATTTGAGCACCTGACGGGCGATGCCCATTTGAAGTGTCTCGCTCGCCCATTGCGCATCGTCGGCTTCGAGGTTCGAAAGGCTGTCGCCTTGCAGACTCGCGCCGGTGCCTTGTCCGGCCTGACTGCTCATCGTGCTCAAATCGCCACCCTGCCAGAGAATCGCGAGCCCTTCCTCCGCACGACGAACCAGCTCGGAGAATGGCGAGTCGCCGCTGCCGTTGGGCGAAACCAGCTCAATCTTCGAAGTGCCATCGTCGCCGAAAATGACACACTCCATATCCGTGCCGACTGCGGAAACCGCGGTCTCCATCGCATTGCCAGCGTCACTGCCTTGTGCGGCCGGCGTGCGACCCACGACGGAAGGGGTTCCGAAGCGCTCACTATAAGAGAGCCAATCAGTGAGCGGGATGCGCTTGTATATATAGAGCACCGAGGACGGCTCCATGAGCGGCATATCCTGCACGCTAATCAGCCAGGCCCCGCGTTCCATCGGTTGCCCCGTGGAACCGCCATTCTCCGGGATGAACCGCATTTCGCCCGTGGTGTTCTCGAAAAACCACAGCGGAGCGAATCGCGCCTCCACTTCCATCTGCCAGCCTTCCGAGGTCTGCGCAGGCTTCCACACGAGTTCATGCACGGCGTATTTCTTGCCGATGGCATCGCCGATTTGACGCAGCAAAAGCGAAAGCCCGCCGCGCTCATCGCGATCCAGCGCATTCGTAGCCACGAGCGAGTTGAACGTGTGTTCCAGCGCGGCTTTTTGCGCCTGCGCTTCCGGCGACTCATCGAGCGTCACGATTTCCCATCCATTCCGGGCAAGTGCGGCGAGGCGTTTGCGACGGAGGGCGGCGATCTTGTCATCGCGGCGCGCAAGCACCTCCCAAATGCGGGCTGCATCGGCGAGATACCCGGCTGCGAATTGGTCCAATGCGAGGGCAAGCGTCTGCGGGGTGAGAGTCGCGAGCGGATTATACCGCGAGCGACGCTCGGCCAAAACGCGGGATTGGGTGATTTTTTCGCTCATGCTGCGGAAGAAACTGCGAAACCGGGGTGCAATCCGCCGCGCCAATGGGCGGAAAACGCGCGGAAACCGATTAAAATTTGATTCAAATGATTTCGGCGGGGCGATGGGGCGGAAAACACAGCAACCCCCGTTTTTTTGGCGACGGCGGAAAATGCCGTTTTGGAAATGCGCGCGGTGCCGTTCGCGAACTCATTCGCGGGTGAGCTTGGCCGCGCCGCGCGGCTGCGGTCTTTGCAAAAAGTCGTCATACTCCGGCGAGCCTCCCTCCGCTGATGGGTTGATGACCGCGACCGCCGAACATGCCCCGGCTCGCGCCATCGGCTTTGTTGGAACTGGCGGTCATTTCCTTTGCCTCGTTGCGTCCGGCGTCGCTTGCGAGCGCTGCGGAGCAGGCGATATCTCCGTGACTCACCGGGTTGAGGACGTTCTTTGTGCAGGAGAACACAAGCCGCCCGCCGATTGTTGCCTTGCGCATTCCAAAAATGTCCTGATGCACATCCGCGTAAACGTCGTGGCCGTCCTCAATATGTGAGGGCATCACTTTCTCCGCGCTGGCGAGCTGGCCCATGAGCAATGTGAAAATGTCGCTCTTGCTTGCGCTGAAGTTCACTCCCTCGAATCGGTCTCGAAAATCGCGAGCCATGTTCCAGCAGATTTGTTTGCCGAGGCCGGTTTCATCGCCACGTCCGGTGATAGAAGGCACACCGCGCATAAACGCTGCGACAACAGCTTCCAGAAAATCCCAATCTTCCGTGCGACAGGTGAACAGACCAGACAGACGGCGTTCGGTGCCATACTTCGTGTCGATCCAGATCGAAGCCAGGTCGCCGTGGCCGGACGCCGCAACGTCGAAGCCGAGCGCGTGATGTTTGTTCTCTGCAAAAAGCGGAGCGAAGTGTTCGCGGATGAATCCTTCGATGCGCGCGGCGCGTGAAAGCTTGGTTGTGCTGGTCGCCTCGCCAAACATGGCGACGACTTGCGAGTGCTCAAAGTGTGCGCGCGGGATGCGGTAGGACCGCTGACAGGCGACAATGTAATTCCAGCCGACGATGGCCGATGTGCTTCCTTGCGGATTGCACATATAAGTTTGCTCGTAAATCTCCGGCAAAATCGCGTCGCTCTTTGCGGCAGCGATGTAGCTTCCGCGGGTGAAGGTTGTGCCACGCCAGGAATTGATCCGCTCCACAAGTCCATCGTTCACCGCGTCCACGATGGTTGTTTTGTGATGACTCCATTCGCCTTTGCCTGCGGCGGCTTCGCGCACGAACTGATAAAAGAGCGTGTCCGTGCCATTGTGCGCAGACCATGCGGCGATGCGGTAGCCCATGCGGATTCGGCCTTGCGCTGTCTCCCACAGCTTTTCCGCGTTCACGGCTTTCGCGTATTCGTCCAGACCAACGTCTCCCTCATAGACCGCCATCGCCAGCGGATTCGAAGAGAAGGCGAGGATGCGCGAACCGTTATCGAACTTGATGACGCCGAACTTCACATCCTGCGTGAATTTTTTTCCGGCTTCATCCACGCCTTCCACGGTCATTTCATCCATTCCGTGCGATACAATGGAGCGCGTGAAGTTGAATACCTCCGCGAACTGCATGCACGTCTCCATGTATTCAATCGCGGACCGCAAATCTTTGGTCTGAAAAAGGTAGTTCCGCTTTGCAAACAGGATTCGATCGGAGCAGGCCGAGAACGCATCGGCAAACGTCGCACCAATGCGGACGCTTTTTTCCCAGATGCGTTTCCGTGCGCGGTCCTTAATCCACCGGAGCTGATACGGCAGAAAGAATGACGCCTGCGCTTTTTCGCTCTCAATGTTTACGGCTGGAAGAATCGCGGCCATCGTGTTTACGCCTCCGGCGGCTTGCCCGCGCCAAGCATCTCCCAGACTTTTGCCACCACGGCCTTGCGGTCGGCATCCGTTGCATTGGGCGCTTGCGCGGCTTCCAGTTGCTTCGCGACTTTGGCCCGCTCGGTTTCCAGGAGCTTCAGCTTCCGCTCGGCCTGCGCGAGTTGCTCGCGCTGCACATCGAGCTTCCCGAAGTTGAGCACTCCGGTGACAAAATTCTTCACCGCCTTTGGATCGCGGTTCGGGTCGGAGAGAAGTTCGAAGGTTGCCTGCGAGAGTTTGTCCGCGATGGCCTGATTCCATTCGCCCGGTGAGCGCTTCGCTTCCTCCGCCACTTCGTTGGCAGTCCGCACGGCTGCT
The DNA here is from genome assembly GCA_009922885.1 of Paracoccaceae bacterium. GTDB lineage: Bacteria > Pseudomonadota > Alphaproteobacteria > Rhodobacterales > Rhodobacteraceae > UBA9554. The sequence goes on along the minus strand of RFUP01000234.1, from coordinate 889 downwards.
TTGCGCGAGCATGCCGAGTAGAACGGCAAAAAGTCCCGCTGCCATTGATAGAATGCGGAGAGGCCAGGGAGTTTCGCCTTTGGCATGCCCTCCTTTTCCACCATCGCCAGCGCCACCTTTGGCGCGAGCCTCTCGCAGAATACCAAGGAGACAAGCGTCTCGAATGTCTCCATCGGAAGGTTGAACATTTTGGAATCGGTGCGAACGCCGGATGTCAGCATCAGCGCACGCGCTTCCAAGATCGGCGAGAGCTGTGTGGCGATCATTCAAGCAGTCGCGCCTCCCCCGCTGCGGTGATTTTGTATTTGGTGGCATCGTCGGTTTTAAGCGCGACGATTTGCGGCGGCTCTTTTTTCACGAGCGAATCCAGCGCGGCGTCGAACTCGGCTTCCGTGATCGGACGCACGGCGGCGGTGCTTGTGTGACCAAAGAGCACTTTGCGCGGGACGAGGTAGGGCTTCGTTTCTTCGAGCACGGTGAGAATCGTGCGCTCAATCTGTGTGTGTGGAACGGGTGTGCTCATTTGAGTTTTCGATTCATCAGCTCCATCGCTCCGCGCAGCTCGCCGACGAGCATGGTGAGCTTGCTGATGTCGGATTTGATGGCGTCGCTGTTGTGATCGTCGGCGCTGCGCAGCTCGCTCGACACGGCATCGAGCTTCTCGAACAGCGCGGCAGTCCTCATCTCCGCTTCCTTCCTCAGCTTCTCTTCGAGGTCGCGCAGCTTTTCGAAAATCTCGGCATGCGCTGCGGTGTTGCGCTCGCGATGCTGATCAAACTCGCGCTTGCCGACGGGCGGATTGTCGCGCGTGGTGATGAGCGGTTGAGGAATGGTGCCTTCACGCTTCTCGGCACCGGCAAGGGTGATCTCATCGCGCACAAAATTGCGG
>RFUP01000233.1 GCA_009922885.1 Paracoccaceae bacterium | reverse complement strand
TCAAAGTAGCAGACCGGAATATTGGATGTCTTGCGGCGATCCAGTGCTTTCTGGCTGACCCCGACAATGGCAAGCCCGGTGGGCATCATGAAACCTTTCTGCGATCCGCTGACGGCGACATCGACGCCCCATTCTTCCATCCGGAATTCAAGGCTGCCCACCGAACTTACCCCATCGACAAAAAGCAGGGCCGGATGGTTCAGCTCATCAAGAATTTTACGGACGGCGGCAATATTGCTCGTCACGCCGGTGGCGGTTTCGTTATGGCAGACAAGAACAGCCCTGATGGCATGAGTTTTATCTTCCTCAAGAGCTTTGCGGTACGCATCCAGCGGAACACCGCGACCCCATTCAACATCGATGGCGTTGACGTTGAGGCCAAATCGCTGGCACATATCAACCCAGAGATGGGAAAACTGCCCGAATACGGATGCCAGTACCGTATCGCCAGCGCTGAGGGTGTTGGCGATCGCCGATTCCCAGCCGCCGGTGCCTGAACCGGGGAAAATGAACACCTGACCAGTTTCGGTGCGGAAGATTTTCTTGAGATCAGCAAAAAGCGGCAAGGTGAAATTGGGAAAATCAGGTGCGCGGTGATCTTCAAGCGGCACATCCATCGCCTGCCTGATCTTGAAAGGCATGTTGGTGGGGCCGGGAATGGCAAGACATGGATATCCGGTCATTGTTCTCTCCTCAGGGTTTCGGGGTGAAAGTGTTCTCAGGAACAACACTAGGCCACTCATTTCAGGATGCACCTAAAAAAGTGTAAATGTGTTTTATGTTGACAAAACAAAACATATTTTAGTTAATTTGTTAATAAACTGAAAAACACGTGATCAGGCATATATTATGAAAACATTTGTCGGCCCTAGGCTTCGTCTCCTGCGTCGAGAGCATGGCCATACCCAGGCTGAAATGGCTGACCGTCTCGGGGTCAGCGCCGCGTATATCAATCTGATCGAGCATAATCAGCGAAGTCTTTCGGTTCGTGTCCTTATTGGTTTGCTGGAACATTACGGGGTGGACTGGCAGGATATCCTCAGCGAGGGTGAGGACAGATTGCTCGGCGATCTGAGATCCGCCCTTGGGGACCCGATTTTTGCCGAAAACCATCTTGATGCGCGCGAACTTCAGGCAGCGGTTGAGAGCGCGCCCAATCTGGCTTCAAATTTTATCAAACTCTATGCCGATTACCGGCAGATGGTGGAGACCATGATGCGGCGCGGCAGTGAAGGCATGCCGTCGGATCTTTTGTCGACGTCGTCGGAAGCAGTCATTCATGATTTTTTCCGCGATAATCTCAATTATTTCCCGACCATTGAAAACGCCGCCGGGCGACTTGTTGCCGAGATGCCGCAAGAGGTGGAGGCGAGATACGCCTTCATGCGCAACCGGCTTTTGAAACAGCATGGCATAGCAGTCCGGATCCTGCCCGTGGAAGACATGGATGAGGTTTTCCGCATCTATGACAGCGCCGCGAAGACCATCTCGCTTTCCGAGGCGTTTGACAGCATCAACCGGACATTTCAGCTGGCCCATCTTTTATGCTTTTTCGAGCAGGAGAAACTCCTTGATGATATAACATCCCGGCTGCAGGACCGGCGCCCTCAGGTGATAAACCGGTGCCGGGTTGAGCTTGCCAATTATTTTGCTGCCGCGGTGCTGATGCCGTATCAGGCTTTCCTGTCTCTTGCCGAAGCCACGGCCTATGATATCGACCGGCTGGCCGCGCGTTTCGGCGTGTCGGTGGAACAGGTCTGCCACCGGCTGACAACCCTGCAGAAAGAGGGGGAAAGGGGAATACCCTTTTTCTTCCTCCGTGTGGACAAGGCCGGTAACGTGACCAAGAGGTTTAATGCCACATCGTTTCAGATTGCCCAATACGGCGGCTCCTGTCCGGTCTGGAACATGCATACCGCCTTCCGGATGCCGGGTGTCATTATACCCCAATTTGTTGAATTGCCCGAGGGAGAGAGATTTTTCACCTTGAGCCGGACGACCGAGCGGCCCGCGTTCAGCCATGAAACACAAGACAGACGGCTGGTCATATCGCTTGGTTGCAGCATCGAGCACGCGGAGAAAATCGCCTATGCCCGGCCTCTTGCCCTCGGGGATAAACGAGCTTTTGCAAAGATCGGTATCAACTGTCATCTCTGCCCGAGGGAGGGGTGCTCGCAACGTGCCCATCAACCTCTTATCATGGAGCTGAAGGTTGACCCGGCAAGGCGCGGCAATACGCGCTATGACGCATAGGGTAATGTTGAAACCTGCACGAGGATGAGGCAGAATCCTCTTTTGCTCATAAGGAAGAACCCATGCCCCAAATTCCCTCCTTTGACCTTGAAGGTAAACTTGCGCTTGTGACGGGCGCATCATCGGGGCTGGGACAACATTTTGCCCGGACCCTTGCGGGTGCCGGTGCACGGGTGGGAATTGCCGCGCGGCGACGTGACCAAGCTCATCGAACCCGGCGTGCGCCTGATCGCCGTTGACCAGAGCGCCGATGGCAACTCGAACCAGACCCTCATCGCCCGCACAGTCACCGTGGCCGTCACCCCGCAACAGGTTGCAGGCCTCGCCCAGGCGCAGTCCACTGGCCGCCTCTCGCTCTCGCTCGTCGGCAACACGGACGACACCGTCGCCGAGGCCATCGAGGTCGACCAGCGCTCGCTTCTCGGCATCGCCGCCGCCGAAGCGCCGCAGGCTGCCCCCAAGCAGCAGGTCTGCACGATCCGCAATCGCAAGGGCGCAGAAATGATCGAAATCCCGATCCCCTGCAGCAATTGAGCCGCGTTTCGGCATGAAAAACTGCATCTGGCTCGTGGGCAAACCCCGCGAGCCGTTGTATTTTGGCCTCAGTCTTGATGGGTTTTGCAGGGCAAAGACTCAAAGATAGCGTCGGAAGCCTTTGAATCTTGCAAAATAAATCATTGTGGACCATCCTTAGGGATAACAGTGGGCAAATAAGACCCGCGATTGAGGCGTGATCGGAGAGGCAGGTCACATGAAGATCGAAGATATTCTCAGATCGGCCCTGTTGGGCTGTGCCATCGCTACGGCGAGTTTGTGTGCCATGGCTCCCGCCGAGGCGCAAAGCCTGCGCGTGGTCAAACGCGGCGCAGATTCAAAGCTGAACGTCCCGATGAACCGCGCCGTGGTTGTCGAAAGTGAAACCTCCTTCGCGGAGCTTTCCATCGCCAATCCCGAGATTGCGGATATCTCTTCGCTTTCTGACCGCACGATTTACGTTCTGGGCAAGACCCCCGGCATCACCACCCTCACCCTTCTTGACGGCAATGGCCAGCTCATCGCCAACGTCGACGTGATGGTCGCTGCCGATGTGTCCGAATTCAAAGAACGCCTCCGCCAGATCCTCCCCGGCGAAAAAATCGAGGTTCGCACCGCGAATGATGGCATCGTGCTTTCGGGCACCGTCTCTTCCACGTCGAAACTCCAACGCGCCCTTGATCTGGCCGAACGTTATGCCCCCGAACGCGTCTCCAACCTGATGACTGTTGGCGGCGTGCAGCAAGTCATGCTCAAAGTGCGCTTCGCCGAAATGCAGCGCACCGTTGCCAAGTCGCTCTCCTCGTCGCTCTCGATGAAGGGCAACGCGCTGAACAACAACCTCGGCATTTCCGGCGGTGCCAATACCAACGCCAACTCCGTCAGCCAAACCAACTCGCTGGCCGGCACCATTCCGTCTGTCACCGATAACAACGGCTCGCTCCTTCTGGGCTTCAATGCCGGTGCCGTGCAGGTGGGCCTCCTCCTCGAAGCCCTCGAAAGTAAGGGCGTCGTCCGCACGCTGGCAGAACCGAACCTCACCTCGCTCTCCGGTCAGGAAGCGCGCTTCCTCGCCGGTGGCGAATACCCCGTTCCGGTCTATTCCGGGTCCTCGGGCAATATCTCCGTCGAATACAAACCCTTCGGCGTCGAGATGAACTTCACCCCGCGCGTGATCGACGGCGACCTCATCAACCTCGAAATGCAGGCCGCCGTTTCGTCCATCGACCCCACGAACGGCATCGAACTCAACGCCTTCAAAATCGACGCCTTCAAGCGCCGTGAAACCTCCACCACCGTCGAATTGCGCGACGGTGAAAGCTTCGCCATCGCAGGCCTGCTGCAAGACGATTTCCGCGACAGCTCCGGCCAAATCCCGTGGCTGGGCGATATCCCGGTTCTCGGCGCGCTCTTCCGCTCCGCCGATTACCAGCGCGCGCAATCCGAGCTTGTGATCATCGTCACCGCCCATCTCGTGACCCCCACCCGTGGCGAAGCTCTCGCGCTGCCCACGGATCGCATCGTGCCCCCCTC
>RFUP01000232.1 GCA_009922885.1 Paracoccaceae bacterium | reverse complement strand
TCCACAGCGATCCCAGCGGCGCGGAGGAGTTCGAAGCCCTTGCCGGATACCCGCGTATCGGGGTCTTCGATGGCGGAAACCACGCGCGCGACTCCTGCCGCGATCAAGGCTTCAGCGCAGGGCGGGGTTTTGCCATGATGGGCGCAGGGTTCGAGCGTGACATAGGCTGTTGCGCCCTTTGCCGCGCTTCCTGCCTGCTCAAGCGCCATGCGTTCGGCATGGGGGCGGCCCCCCGGTTGGGTCCAGCCGCGCCCCACAATGCGGCCTTCCTTGACCAGCACACAGCCGACCGAAGGATTGGGCCATGCAGAGCCAAAGCCCCGGCGACCAAGCGCCAGGGCATGGGCCATGTGACGGGTATCTTCCGTGCTCACTCGTCCGGTCGCGCGTCGGGCCGAAGCTCGCTCACGAACTTGTCGAAGTCGTCTGCGGCTTGGAAGTTCTTGTAAACGCTCGCAAAACGCACGTAGGCGACGGTGTCGATCCGGGCCAGAGACTCCATGACGATCTCACCGATGATCTTCGACGAAATGTCGGTTTCGCCCATGCTTTCCAGACGACGCACGATGCCCGAGATCATCTGATCCATACGTTCGGGTTCCACGGGGCGCTTTTGCAGCGCGATGCGGATCGAGCGTTCGAGCTTGTCGCGGTCGAAATCCTCGCGGCGTCCGTTGGATTTGATGACGACCAGATCGCGCAATTGCACACGCTCATAGGTCGTGAAACGCCCCCCACACGCAGGGCAAAACCGCCGCCGACGGATCGAAACATGATCTTCCGCCGGACGGGAATCTTTCACTTGAGTGTCGATATTTCCGCAAAATGGACAGCGCATCGCTTGCCCCCTTAACTGCCTCGTGCCTCGGTCCCCTTGGGTCTGCTGCCCGGGTTATCCACAGGCACTATAGGCCAGCCTCTAGGTTTTGGGTAGAGGGGAAATCACACGCAAGATATTGGGCCCGGATTGATGCATATCGGACTCACCCCGGCATGAATTTCGCCACCACTTCGCGCCGATGCGGCGCGCGGCGGTGTTCCACCAAATAGATCCCCTGCCACGTTCCCAATGCCATGCGCCCAGCTTCAACGGGGATCGAAAGCGAAACGGGGAGCATTGCGGCCTTGATATGGGCGGGCATGTCGTCGGGGCCTTCGTAAGTGTGGGTGAGGTAGCGCATCGAGGGATGCGTGGAAGGTGGCACCAAACGGTTAAAGAATTCGGTCAAATCCGTGCGAACCTCGGGATCGGCGTTTTCCTGAATGAGAAGGCTTGCGGAGGTGTGGCGGATGAAGAGCGTCAGCACCCCGTCCTCGGCGGGTAACCAACGGGCGACTTCGCGGGTGAATTCGTAAAGTCCGGGGCCGGAAGTTTCGATGGAAAATCGGTGCAGATGGGCCATGGCAGGAAGCCTCCGTCGGGGGACACGTTCCCTCGAATAGCCGAGGTTTTGGCGGAACGCGACGGATGAACCGCCGCAGGGATCGGCATGGGTCAGGAATTCCTGCCCCGCGATCCGGGGCCTTCTGTGGATTTCCGCACTCCTGCGAATGTGGAGCGCAATTTAAGGTGACTGCATCGCCTCCAAGCAGGCGCATTCAAACAAAGTACTGATTTTAAGGAGATTTCCACATGCCCCGCACTTCACATGGCCCCCGCCCCATTCGCGGCAATAACCGCGACAACACCCTCAACGACACCGCAGGTAATGATGTGATGGATGGTCGGGGTGGGGATGACGTGCTGATCTCCACCCGTGGCAATGACACCATGACGGGCGGGGCCGGTGCGGATACCTTCGTGTTCAACCCCTCGGGTGGCACAGTGACGATCACCGATTTCGAGGATGGGGTGGACCTCTTGGACATCTCGGCTTTCGGCTTCGACAGCCAAGGCGGATCGGCGCTCTACTGGGGCAATCTGGAGACATGGGGCAACGATACCCACATTGTTTTCTATGACTTTTCCGGTGAGGCACTGCGGGTGGTGCTGGAAGATATCCACCACACGCAAATCTCGATCGACGACTACATCCTTTAACGGATCACCGGGGGACCCGGATCATCCCGGTGCTGCCCGACCCCATCCCCGGTGGGTCGGGAGAAATGGCCCTTTCTCCCCGAAAGGGCCATTTCCGAAGGGTATGGATTGCGTATGGCTTGTGTATGGCAAGCGTCATGACGTTGGCGCCAGACGCAATGACGGCTCAGGCCCGCCTTAGGCCGCTTGAGCGCCCATCATTTCCTTGGCGATGAGAGTAACACAGGCCTGCCAGGCTTCCTTCACCTCGCGGGTGAACCGCGGCCCGAGCGCCCTTTCAAGCGCGGTGATCAGGGCCATTCCCACAGCCGAGTAGTGCTCGGGCTTCACCTTGTAGCCCTTATGGCGTTTGCCAAGATCGTGCACGACAGGAAGGAGTGTTTCGGGGTAGCGCAGACCGTTGACCGCATAGGTCAGAGTGTCGATCAGCTTCACGCGCTGCTCGCGCATATCTTCCGGGAACATACCGCGCAGATGCGGGGAAGACTTGAAGAGGGTGTCGTAGAATTCTTCCGTGGTCTTGTAAGCCACGGGCACAAAGGCTTTGAACGATGTCTCAACCAGTTGAACTTGTTTCGGCGTCACGTCGCGTCTCCTGTTTCTCGCAAGAATAGGGAACGGACGGAAACACTATCAAATTAGACCATTTATCTTAATGATCTCGACCTATCCGGAAGAAAAAAGTGCCCCGGAGGGCGCTTTCTAGCTCACTGGTCGAGGACGCTGAGAAGCTTCCGCAGCGCCTTTGCTTCGATCTGGCGGATACGTTCGCGCGTCACCGAGAACTGTTGGCCGACGTCTTCGAGCGTGTGGTCTGTGTTCATGCCGATGCCAAAGCGTGCGGATCAGGCGGGCTTGATGTCGGTAACCACCAGCTTACCGTTATTCTTGCGCGGCTTTCCACTCCGCGCATCGATCGTCATGTAGGTTGCATTTTTTTCAGAAAATCCGGCCGCAATTGCCAAGGACTTCCACGCCTCTGCCTCTTCAACTGAAGCTGCAGAGGCAAGCTGGCCGGTGACGACGAACTTCTGGTAAGGCCCGGCGAAGACAAGCACGGTGACGGCGCAGGGCAGCTTGTCCTGGAGTTCTTTCGGAACCTTACAGTAGAGCGTTCTCGAAGCCCTATCCAGGACATAGCCAATGGTCTCGCCCCAGCCTGGCGACTCTAGCTGGAAGGACATCAGATCACTTGCTGGGACCTGGTCGAGCCACGCTATCGCGACACCAGCCGAGGCCATCCTTACTGATCCAAGAACGACCGTAGTTTTCTCGACCGCGAGGGGTGCTTGAGCTTCCGCAGCGCCTTCGCTTCGATCTGACGGATACGTTCGCGGGTTACCGAGAACTGTTGGCCGACTTCTTCGAGCGTATGGTCTGTGTTCATGCCGATGCCGAAGCGCATGCGCAGCACGCGTTCTTCACGCGGCGTGAGCGAGGCCAGAACGCGGGTGGTGGTTTCCTTGAGGTTTTCCTGAATCGCGGAATCCAAAGGCAGGATCGCGTTCTTATCCTCGATGAAATCGCCAAGCTGGCTGTCTTCCTCGTCGCCGATGGGCGTTTCGAGCGAAATTGGTTCCTTGGCGATCTTCATCACCTTGCGGACCTTTTCGAGCGGCATTTGCAGCTTTTCGGCCAGTTCTTCCGGCGTGGGTTCGCGGCCGATCTCGTGGAGCATCTGGCGGCCCGTGCGGACGAGCTTGTTGATCGTTTCGATCATGTGCACCGGAATACGGATGGTGCGCGCCTGATCCGCGATGGAGCGGGTGATCGCCTGACGGATCCACCATGTGGCGTAGGTGGAGAACTTGTAACCGCGGCGGTATTCGAATTTGTCCACGGCCTTCATCAGGCCGATGTTGCCTTCCTGGATGAGGTCAAGGAACTGGAGGCCGCGGTTGGTGTATTTCTTGGCGATGGAGATCACCAGACGAAGGTTCGCCTCGACCATTTCCTTCTTCGCCTGACGCGCCTCTTTCTCGCCCTTCTGCACCTGGTTCACGATGCGGCGGAATTCCTGGATGTCGAGGCCGACATATTGGCCGACCTGCGCCATATCGGAGCGCAATTCGTCGATCTTGTCGGAGGATTTCTCGATCAGGGTCTGCCAGCCGCGACCGGGCTTTTGCGCCATGTCGTCGAGCCAGTTCGGATCCAGCTCGCGGCCACGGTATTCCTCGATGAATTCGCGGCGGTTGATGCGCGCTTGGTCGGCGAGTTTGACCATGTTGCTGTCGATCTGCATCACACGGCGGTTGATGCCGTAGAGCTGGTCGATCAGGGCTTCGATACGGTTG